>DATMBW010000354.1:0-9892 GCA_035559095.1 Ramlibacter sp. | reverse complement strand
GAACGAACGCGGACACGTCGCCGGCCTGCGTTTCGATGATAGGCAGCGCGGTGAGTGAACCGGTCTTGCCCTTGACTTCGCCCTTGGTGAACGCTTCGACGTAATCGGCGTTGACCCGCGCGGCGCGCTCGAGCAGGCGGCTGTGCAGGTAGAAAACGTCGCCGGGATATGCTTCGCGGCCCGGCGGGCGGCGCAGCAACAGTGACACCTGGCGGTAGGCGACGGCCTGCTTGGACAGGTCGTCATAGATGATCAGCGCGTCCTGGCCGCGGTCGCGGAAGTACTCGCCCATCGTGCAGCCCGAGTAGGGCGACACGTACTGCATCGCCGCCGACTCCGAGGCGGAGGCGGCCACCACGATGGTGTATTCCATCGCGCCGTGCTGCTCCAGCGCGCGCACGATGTTCTTGATCGTGGACGCCTTCTGCCCGATGGCGACGTACACGCAGGTCATGTTCTGACCCTTCTGGTTGATGATGGTGTCCACCGCCACCGCCGACTTGCCGGTCTGGCGGTCGCCGATGATCAGCTCGCGCTGGCCGCGGCCGATCGGCCCCATCGAGTCGATGGACTTCAGGCCGGTCTGCACCGGCTGGCTCACCGACTGGCGCGCGATCACGCCGGGTGCGACCTTCTCGATCACGTCCGTCATCTTGGCGTTGACCGGGCCCTTGCCGTCGATCGGCTGGCCCAGGGCGTTGACCACGCGGCCGATCAGCTCGGGGCCGACCGGCACTTCCAGGATGCGGCCCGTGCACTTGACGGTGTCGCCTTCGGAGATGTGCTCGTACTCGCCCAGAATCACCGAGCCGACCGAGTCGCGCTCGAGGTTGAGCGCGAGGCCGAAGGTGGGCGTGCCGTCGGGCGCCGGCGGAAACTCCAGCATTTCGCCGGCCATTACGTCCGACAAGCCGTGCACGCGGCAGATGCCGTCGGCCACCGACACGACGGTGCCCTGGTTGCGGATATCGGTGCTGGCGGCCAGCCCTTCGATGCGGCTCTTGATCAGTTCAGAGATTTCTGCGGGATTGAGTTGCATGACTCTTTCCTTTCCTTGGGGTTAGCACGCCGCCATCAAGCGGTGAGCGCGACTTTCATTTGTTCCAGGCGGGTCTTGACCGAGGTGTCCAGCACCTCGTCGCCGACCACCACGCGAATGCCGCCGATGAGGGACGGGTCTTCCTGCACCGTGACGTTGAGCTTGCGGCCGAACCGCTTTTCCAGCGCCCCCGCCACGTCGCCCAGCGCGCTGTCCGGGATCGGGAAAGCGCTGTAGACGATGGCGTCGGACGAGCCGCTTTGCGCGTTCTTGAGCGAGCGGAACTGCGCTGCGATCTCGGGCAGCGCGGACAGGCGGCCGTTCTCGATCACCGTGCGCAGGAAGTTCTTGCCATTCTCGGGCAGCGGCGCCTTGGCCACATCGGCCACGACGTCGAACACCTGCCCGTCGGTGACCTTGGGGCTGTGCGCGAACTGCAGCAGCTGCGCATTGCCGGCAACCGCCGCGAGAGCGTCCAGCCATTGCGCCGTGCCGTTGAGGTCCGCGCGCGCGGATTGGTACAGGGCTTCGGCGTAGGGACGCGCGATGGTGGCGAGTTCTGCCATGGGTGGTCCTCTACAGCTCGGTCTTCAGGCGCTCGAGGAGCTCGGCATGGACCCCGGCATTGACTTCCTTGCGCAGGATCTGCTCGGCGCCCTTCACGGCCAGCGCGGCGACCTGCTCACGCAGGGCTTCGCGCGCCTTCACGCTCTGCTGCTCCGCCTCGGCCTTGGCCGCCGCGATGATCTTGTTGGCCTCCTCCAGCGCGCGGCCCTTGGCCTCCTCGACAAGCTGCTGGCCCCGGCGCTCGGCGTCGGCCAGCAGCGCGGCGGTTTCGTTGCGCGTCTTGCCCAGTTCTTCTTCCACGCGCCGGTCGGCGGCGGCCAGTTCGGACTTGGCCTTGTCGGCGGCGGCCAGCCCCTCGGCGATCTTTCGGGCACGTTCGTCGAGAGCGGCGGCGATCGGAGGCCACACGAACTTCATCGTGAACCCGACCAGGATCAGGAACACGATCATCTGAATGATCAGGGTACCGGTAATGCTCACTTTTTCATCCTTCACCCAGGCGCTGGCGCCGGGGCATGACGTTGTCTGGACTTACTGTCGGCACTTACTTGGGCAAATTGGCGATCTGGGCAAGGAACGGATTGGCGGTGGCGAACCACAGCGCGATACCCGTGCCGATGATGAAGGCCGCGTCGATCAGGCCGGCCAGCAGGAACATCTTGGTCTGCAGTTCGCCCATCAGCTCGGGCTGCCGGGCAGCAGACTCGAGGTACTTGCTGCCCATGATGCCGATGCCGATACAGGCGCCGATCGCGCCCAGACCGATGATCAGGCCGGCGGCCAGTGCGACAAAGCTGATAACTTCCATGATTGCTCCTAGGGGACTTGGTTGACGTTGGAAAGGAAAAGAAAACTATCGAAAAAACTGCTAGTGCTTATCGTGCGCCTGGCCCAGATAGACCAGCGCCAGCATCATGAACACGAAGGCCTGCAGCGTGATGATCAGGATGTGGAAGATGGCCCAGGCAGTGCCCGCGACGATGTGGCCGATGGCCAGGCCGACGCCGGTGGCCGACAACGACCAGGCACCGCCCATCATGGCGATCAGCAGGAAGATCAGCTCGCCGGCGTACATGTTGCCAAACAGCCGCATCCCGTGCGACACGGTCTTGGCGATGAACTCGATCATCTGCATGCCGAAGTTGAACGGCCACAGCAGCGGATGGGCTCCGAAGGGCGCGGTGAACAGCTCGTGGATCCAGCCGCCCAGGCCCTTGATCTTGATGTTGTAGATGATGCACAGCAGCAGCACCGACACCGACAGGCCCATCGTCATCGACAGGTCGGCGGTGGGAACCACGCGCAGGTAGGCGTGCTCCGGATCGTGGCCGGCGGCGCCGTAGATCCAGTGCCAGATCGCCGGCAGCAGGTCGACCGGCAGCAGGTCCATCGCATTGAGCATGAAGATCCAGAGGAACACGGTCAGCGCCAGCGGTGCCACGAACTTGCGGCTGTTGGCGTTGTGCACGATGCCCTTGGCCTGGGTATCGACCATCTCGACCAGGATCTCGACGGCCGCCTGGAAGCGCCCGGGCACGCCCGAGGTCGCCGTGCGCGCCGCCCGCCAAAGCGTCCAGCAGATCAGGACACCGAGCACGACGGCGAAGAACAGCGAATCGAAATTGAAGACGGAAAAATCGACGACGTTGCCGGCCTTGTGGTTCTGCAGGTGCGTCAGGTGATGAATGATGTATTCACCCGAGGTCTGTCCGTGTTCAGCAGCCATGTTTCTTCAATTCAAAGTTTGACGTTTCCGGGCCGCGGTCTTTTCCGGGGCGAATACAACAACGCGACCCAATACACCTTCATCGTCAGCACCAGGCCCACCAGCAACGCCGGCCAGCTCAGTCCTGGCACCAGCCTCGGCGCCGCCGCCATGAGGGCGATCGACGAGGCGATCTTGACCATCTCCCACAACATGAAGCCGACGGCCGCGGTACCCGCGTTCAGAGAGGAAAAACGCCCGGTCAGGCCCCGCGCAAAAATGGCCGCGGGAATCACCACGGCCAGCGCGCCGTATCCGGCGGACCACCCAACGTTTTGCCTCCCCGTCAGCGCCCAGGCGGCCAGCGCCACCACGAGCCCCACCAGGGCCTGCCCCGCTACCACCCACCAGGGGGAAACCGGCGGATTTTGTTCGCGCAGCCGGCGCGCCTCGTCGGCGGTCAGCGGCTTGAATGGGGGCTCCTCGTCCGTCCTTTCAGGAAGCGGCGCGACATTTTTCATGGATATCCCTTATCGCGCTCAACCGGAAAGCTTACAAAGCCCTTGATTATAAGTAGAAACCCCGGTCATTTCCGCGAACCCGACCCTGAAGTCGGGACTATGGTCAAACGCGGACGATTTTTTCGCGTGCGGCACACTGCCCGCAACGCACAATGGCTCCATGGACCCGTACGAACTCCCCAACCTCCCCTGCTACCTCAACGGCGAATTCACGAGCTTGCGTGAAGCCAAGGTCAGCGTCATGGACCGCGGCTTCATCTTCGGCGACGGCGTTTACGAGGTGGTGCCGGTCTACGCGGGCCAGCCCTTTCGCTTTGCCGAGCATATGGCGCGCCTGGGCCGCAGCCTGTTGGAATTGCGCATCACCAACCCGATGAGCCACGTCCAATGGCGCGAGCTGGTCGACCGGCTGATCGCCGCGTACGCGCAAAGCGTGGGCAGGAGCGCCGCGCAAACCGATCAGCTTGTGTATCTCCAGGTCACCCGCGGCGTGGCCATGCGCGACCACGTCATGCCGCCGGGCATCACGCCGACGGTCTTCGCCAGCAGCAACCGGATGAGCCCGCCGCCGGCGGCCGATCGCGAGGCCGGCGTGGCGTGCGTAAGTGCCGAGGACTTCCGCTGGAAGAAGGCGCATATCAAGAGCACCAGCCTGGCTGGTTCCGTGCTGGCGCGCCAGATCAGCGCCGACGCCGGCGCTGTCGAAACAGTCATGTTTCGCGACGGCTGGCTCAGCGAGGCGGCAGCCTGCAACGTGTGGGCCGTCAGCAATGGCACGGTGATGGGTCCGCCGAAAAACAACCTGGTGCTCGAAGGCATCCGTTATGGCCTCATCGAGGAACTGTGCGCCGACGCCGGCATTGCTTTCCAGCTGCGGCCCATTTCGCGCGACGAGGTGTTCGCCGCGGACGAGCTTATGCTGTCCAGTGCCACCAAGGAGGTCCTGCCGGTGACTCGGCTGGATCAGCAGGCTATTGGAACCGGCCGACCCGGCCCCATCTACCGCAAGTTGTACGCCGGTTACCAGCGTGCCAAGGAAAATTCCGCTTGAAGATGACCAGCTCCTCCAAGTCCAATCCGCAAGATCCGCAGCGGGAATCGCTCATCGAGTATCCCTCGCGTTTTCCCATCAAGGTGATGGGCGCGAAGGTCGACGGGTTCGTCCATGCGGTCACCACGATCGCGCGGCAGTTCGACCCCTCGTTCGATGCCGCCAGCGTCGAGCTGCGCGACAGCAGTGCCGGCAATTACCTGGGCATCACCATCACCGTCAACGCGACCAGCCGCGAACAGCTCGACGAGCTGTACCGCACGCTGTCCACCCACCCGATGGTCAAGGTCGTTCTGTAGTGGAGACGGCGGTCCTTGGCCGCGCGGAGTACCTGGCCACGTATGAAGCGATGCAGGCCTTCACCGCGGCCCGCACCGATGCGACGCCCGACCAGCTCTGGCTCTGCGAACATCCGCCCGTCTTCACCCAGGGCCTGGCCGGCCGGGCGGATCACGTGCTCGACGCCGGTTCCATCCCCGTCATCGCCACCAATCGGGGTGGCCAGGTCACTTACCACGGGCCGGGGCAAGTCGTCGCCTACCCGCTGGTCGACCTGCGGCGCTGCGGCTATTTCGTGAAGGAATACGTGTTCCGCATCGAGGAAGCCGTGATCCGCACGCTGGCGTCTTTCGGCGTGACCGGCCATAGGGTCGCGGGTGCGCCGGGCATCTACGTGCGCCTCGACGATCCGTTCTCGCATGCCGTCCTTCGGAACACTTCGGTTGCGGGTAAAGCCCGCCCCCGACCCGCGGCGAATGATCCATTTGCCGGCCTGGGCAAGATCGCCGCCCTGGGCATCAAGGTCAGCCGCAATTGCACCTATCACGGCGTGGCCTTGAACGTGGCGATGGACCTCGAGCCCTTTGCGCGCATCAACCCCTGCGGCTACGCCGGGCTGAAAACGGTGGACCTTTCTACAATCGGGGTATCCACCACATGGGAACAAGCGGCACAGGTGCTGGGCGATAAGCTAGGCGACCTGCTGGCGCCGCGAGAACCAACCAAATGAGCTCCAACGAAGTCGTGCGCGAGGCCCAGTCCCTCGAAAACTACCGGGCCGGCGCCAAGCAGAAGGCTGCCGCGAAGCTGTCGCGTATTCCGGTCAAGGTCGAACCAGGCGAGATCCTCAGGAAGCCCGAGTGGATCCGCGTCAAGGCCGGCTCGCCCAGCACCCGCTTCTACGAGATCAAGCAGATCCTGCGCGAGAGCCACCTCAACACGGTCTGCGAGGAAGCCTCCTGCCCCAACATCGGAGAATGCTTCGGTAAGGGCACGGCGACTTTCATGATCATGGGCGACAAGTGCACGCGCCGCTGCCCGTTCTGCGACGTGGGCCATGGACGGCCCGATCCGCTGGATGCGAACGAGCCGCAGAACCTGGCGAAAACCATCGCAAGGCTCAAATTGAAATACGTCGTGATCACCTCTGTGGACCGTGACGACCTGCGGGACGGCGGCGCGGGGCATTTCGTGGACTGCATCCGCGCCACGCGCGAGCTGTCGCCGGGCACGATGATCGAGGTCCTGGTCCCCGACTTCCGCGGACGGGATGACCGTGCGCTGGAAATTCTCCAGGCCGCGCCGCCGGATGTGATGAACCACAACCTGGAAACGATCCCGCGCCTGTACCGGCAGGCCCGGCCGGGTTCCGATTACGCCTTCAGCCTGAACCTGCTCAAGAAGTTCAAGGCGCTTCACCCCGCCATTCCCACCAAGAGCGGGCTCATGGTGGGCCTGGGCGAAACCGACGAGGAAATCCTGCAGGTGATGCGGGACATGCGCGCCCACCAGATCGAAATGCTGACCATCGGGCAGTACCTGGCACCTTCCACCTCGCACCTGCCGGTGCGCCGCTACGTGCACCCCGACACCTTCAGGATGTTCGAGCAACAGGCCCGGGAGATGGGTTTCAGCCATGCCGCCGTGGGCGCCATGGTGCGCTCCAGCTACCACGCGGACCAGCAGGCACACGCCGCAGGTGTCGCCTCAGCCTGACGTAACCGCGCCTGGCCTTCACCCCCTTGCAGACCCAGCGCAGGCCCGTTTCTCTGCCACCACGCAGGCTCCCGGCCCTGCATCCCAATCTCTACGCCCTTGGCGCCATCGCGCTGTGGGCCACCCTGGCATCGCTCGGGGTCTCGCTCCAGCATGTGCCGCCCTTCCTGCTGACCGGCCTGGCGCTGGTCATCGGCAGCGTGCCGGCCTGGCCGCTGGCGCGGCAATGGAAAGTGCCGCCCGCGACGCTGGCGCTGGGCATCTACGGCCTGTTCGGTTTTCACTTCCTGCTGTTCATCGCATTGCGCCACGCGCCGCCGGTCGAAGCCAACCTGGTCAACTACCTCTGGCCGCTGCTGATCGTCGTGCTGGCGCCGCTCGTTCTTCCGGGAATGCGTTTGCGGCCCGCCCATGTCATTGCTGCCGTAGCCGGCTTCGCGGGCGCCGCCATCGCGATCCTCGGACGCGGCGGCGCGGGCGGCGGGTGGTCCTGGGGCTACCTGCCGGCCCTGGGTTCGGCCTTCATCTGGGCCAGCTATTCGCTCCTCACACGACGGGTGAGCCCCTTTCCAACCGCGGCCATCGGCCTTTTCGGATTGGCCTCGGGCGCGCTGTCCCTGCTGTGCCACTGGGCGCTGGAGGCGCCCGCGCCGCTGCAGGCCCGCGACTGGGCCATGATTTCAGCCATGGGCCTGGGTCCGCTGGGGGCGGCCTTTTTCCTGTGGGACAAGGCGCTCAAGCTGGGCGACGCGCGGCACATCGGAATCCTGAGCTACCTCGCTCCGCTGGCATCGACCGTGCTGCTGGTGCTGGTCAGCGGCAGGACGTTCAGCTGGAGCATAGCGGCCGCCGCGATCCTGATCATCGGCGCGGCCGTCGTCGGTACGTCCGGCCGGATCGGCAAGCGACCGATCCGGTCCCAGAAATAAAAGCCGCCGGTATACGGCGGCCTTGTCATGCGCAGCGGGTTCAGCTGATCCGCACCCACCTCATCAGCGCTGAGGATGTTTGGGTCATCGCCGGGAACGAAGTGCCGTCGATGGTGCCGCTGCCGGTCGCATTGACGGTCAGCACGAGCGACACTTCCGATCCGACGCCGCATGCGCCACAGAACTGATAGTTGCCGGTGGAGAAGCTGTTGACGACGATCGTGAAGTTCGTGCCCGGGCCCGTGATGGTGATGACGTTGCCGTTCACATTGACGGTATAGGCCGTGCCGTTGACCGGCGCGAGGAAGCTGCCAAAACCGGCCACGCTCATCTGCGAGAAAGTCTGGGCAGTGGGGACATCCTTGGCGGCAAATACGCCGGCGTCTGCCGTCTGGCCTTCCGACGTGACCGACAGGCGCCAGGTGCCGGCCAGGGGCGGCGCGAACGCGGGCGATACGCCCACCTGCGTGGAACCATCGGCCGCCACGGTCACGACGGCGTTGTCGAGTACGAAGTCGTAGCCGGTATGGTTGGGCCGGAACGGCGTTCCGAGCGGGTCGAAGCTGTTCGGATCGATACCGGCGGCGGCGATCACCTGCGACAGCGTGGTGCGCAAGCTGTTCAATGACGACGCGATCTGTGCGCTATTGGAGGCCACGATCTGGGGCGTCAGATCCGCCGCGCCCTGTTTTCCGGCGGCTTTGGCCAGGTCCGACGCTATCTTGTCGGTCAATCCGCTGATGTTCATGGTGATGAATCCATTGACCTGCGGTGGCTTCGTGCTGAGCGAATGCCGCACCTTGCCATCCGGCCTGGTCACCTTGACCACGAAGGGGGGTGTGAAGCCCGTCAGCTTGACGCGGTAGTAGCCTTGCGCATCGGTCGTGGCCGACGCGCTCTTGCCGGTACTGTCAGTCAACACCACCACGCCGCCGGCGATGGGGGCGCCATCACCAGCCGTGCCGTCCCCGCCCGAATCGCCGGGGCCCACGCCATCCGCCCCGCCGGAAACCTCCTGACCGAAACTGTCGAGTATCTTGACCGCCCCGACCGGGTCAGTTCCGCCGCCCCCGCCTCCGCCGCAGCCGGCCAGCACGAAGCAGGCCAGCGCAGCCACCAACCCCGCGCGCCATTGCGAACTCCTGAAAAAACCATCCATGATCAGCTCCTCTGTTGTTGGTCGGCTTCGTCGCAGGTTGAAGCCGGATACCAATGGTCGAACACCCCCGCATGGCTCATGCGGCCTGCACCCAATCGACTAATTCCCGCCGCGCGGGGCAGCTCCTGCTGCTGCCTGCGGCCTGTTGCCCCTCCATGGCCGTATCCGGCGCGCGGGTTCACCATTGCGCGCCAACCGGCATCTTCATCCCCTGCGAGCGACCGGCGCGCGCCGGCCCATGCTTCGCGTCACCGTTGCGGCGTATTCGAGCCCGCTTCTCTGAACGACACAAGTTCTTGCCGGTCGTTCTGCTCGATCGCGCCGTTGCGCAAGCGCACCAGAATTTCGTGCGCGATATCGCCGCTGACCCCCGGTGCGACCCAGATGTTGCGCTCGAGACGAGCGCCTAACTGCATGTTGTAGCCCCGCGCTTCGATCTTGAAAGTGTCGAACGTGCCCGCCGGGACGGTGATGGTTTCCCGACCGACCACCTTCAGGTCATACTGGAAGGTGTACACGTGGCCGCTGGGCCTCGCCTGCTTGAAGGTGGTGCGCCACCGCTTGCCCACGAAAAGCTCGGAGGGGTAGAACTGCCGGGGCGTACTGAGCCCGCCGCGCGGGTTCGCCGTGATGTTGCCCATCGTATCGGACAGATATTCGCCGTTGTTGTATTCGACCCTGTCGGCCTCGGAATCGACGGCGGTCACCTGAAATGACAAGGGCCTGCTGACGCGCGTGAAAACATCCACAACCCGGTAGTGGTAAACGTCGCCAGCCCGATAACTGCGCCGGTGTTCCTGTAGGCCCTGGAAGTACGGTGTGGGCGGCAACGAAACGCCCACCGCTGCCAGATTCGCCAGTGAAGCCTGCTGCTGCGCCGCTTTCGCGGTTTCGATGGCCAACCGAGCCGCGGCCTCTTCCTTTTG
>DATMBW010000353.1:0-3380 GCA_035559095.1 Ramlibacter sp. | reverse complement strand
TCGCGGCGCGCGCCGGCATCGAGGGCGCGTTCGGCGGCTGCTCGCCCGAGGACAAGCTGGAACATGTGCGCGCCGCGCAGCAGCGCGGCGAGCGCGTGGCCATGGTGGGTGATGGCGTCAACGATGGTCCCGTGCTCGCGCGCGCCGACGTTTCGATCGCCATGGGGCAGGCGGTCCCGCTGGCGCAGGCCAAGTCCGATTTCGTCGTGCTTGGCGGCCAGCTCGCCGCCGTCGCTTCCCTGATGCGGCATGCGCGCCGCACGCGCCGGATCGTGCGGCAGAACCTCGCGTGGGCCGCGGTGTACAACGCGGTCTGCGTGCCGCTGGCCGTCGTCGGGGCGATGCCGCCCTGGCTGGCCGGCCTGGGCATGGCCGCGAGCTCGTTGCTGGTCGTGGCCAATTCGGCGCGCCTGGCGCGCGCCTAGCATCAAACGATCAACTTTGCTTTCCGCTCAACATTCATTTTGCGAGCATCATTTGCGGCTCAACAATATATGGACATCCTCTTTATCTTGATTCCCTTATCAGTCGTGCTCGCGCTGCTCATCATTGGCGCTTTGGGATGGGCCGTCTGGCGCGGCCAGTTCGAAGGCGTCGATGCGGAGGCCGAGCGCATTCTCCGCCACGATTGATCTTCGTCAATTTGATGGACTTATGGCGAATCGAGACTGCCTCGCGTGTCAAGCAAACCAGGTGCTCCCCCATGACCAACAATCCAACAGAAGCAGCCCTCTATAACGACACCGTTGTGCGCCAGTTCTCACTGATGGCAGTGGTCTGGGGCGTGGTCGGCATGCTGGTGGGCGTCATCATCGCCGCGCAACTGGCCTGGCCCGAGCTCAATTTCGGCATCCCGTGGCTCAGTTATGGCCGGCTGCGCCCCTTGCACACCAACGCGGTGATCTTCGCCTTCGGCGGCAGCGCGCTGTTCGCCACCAGCTATTACGTGGTGCAGCGCACCTGCCACGTCCGGCTGTTCGCCGACAAGCTGGCGTCCTTCACCTTCTGGGGCTGGCAGGCGGTGATCGTCGCCGCGGCGATCAGCCTTCCGCTCGGTTACACCACCGGCAAGGAATACGCTGAACTGGAATGGCCGATCGACATCCTGATCACGCTGGTCTGGGTGGCCTACGCGGTCGTTTTCTTCGGCACCATCGGCATGCGCAAGGTGCGCCACATCTACGTGGCCAACTGGTTCTACGGCGCTTTCATCCTGGCCGTGGCCCTATTGCACGTCGTGAACAGCGCCGAAGTGCCGGCCGGCTGGATGAAGTCCTACTCGGCCTACGCCGGCGTGCAGGACGCGATGGTGCAATGGTGGTACGGGCACAACGCGGTGGGCTTCTTCCTCACCGCCGGTTTTCTGGGAATGATGTACTACTTCATTCCCAAACAGGCCGAGCGCCCCGTCTACAGCTATCGGCTCTCGATCGTCCACTTCTGGGCGCTGATCTTCACCTACATGTGGGCCGGCCCGCACCACCTGCACTACACGGCCTTGCCCGATTGGACCCAGTCGGTCGGCATGGTGTTTTCGCTGATCCTGCTCGCGCCCAGCTGGGGCGGAATGATCAACGGCGTCATGACCGTGTCGGGCGCGTGGCACAAGCTGCGCGAGGACCCGGTGCTGCGATTCCTGATCGTCTCGCTGTCGTTCTACGGCATGAGCACCTTCGAGGGCCCGATGATGTCGATCAAGACCGTGAACGCCCTGTCGCACTACACCGACTGGACCGTCGGCCATGTGCACTCCGGCGCGCTCGGCTGGGTCGGCCTGATCTCGATGGGATCGCTGTACTACCTCGTCCCGCGCCTGTTCGGCCAGAAGAAGATGTATTCGGTGCCGGCCATCGAACTGCATTTCTGGGTCGCCACCATCGGCATCGTTCTCTACATCGCGGCGATGTGGATCGCCGGCGTGATGCAGGGCCTGATGTGGCGCGGCATCAACGGCGACGGCACGCTGACCTACACCTTCGTGGAATCGGTGAAGGCGACCTATCCGTTCTACGTGATCCGCGTGCTCGGCGGAGCGCTGTACCTGCTCGGCATGCTGATCATGGCGTGGAACACCTGGATGACCGTGGCACGGGGCCACTCCGCACGCGTGCCGGTGGCCGTGCCGCAAGCCGCCTGATGGAGCAAAGCAAATGAGCGACAACCACACCACCACCGCCGCCGGCTTCTCGCACGAAAAGGTCGAGACCAGCAACTTCCTGATGATCGTGCTGATCCTGCTGGTGGTCGCCGTCGGCGGCCTGGTCGAGATCGTCCCGCTGTTCTTCCAGAAGACCACCACGCAGCCCATCGAAGGCGTGAAGCCCTACAGCGCGCTGCAGCTGGCCGGGCGCGACATCTACCTGCGCGAGGGCTGCTACAACTGCCACTCGCAGATGATCCGGCCGTTCCGGGCCGAAACGCTGCGCTACGGCCACTATTCGGTGGCCGGCGAATTCGTCTACGACCACCCCTTCCAATGGGGCAGCAAGCGCACCGGGCCCGACCTGCACCGCGTGGGCGGCAAGTACAGCGACGAATGGCAGCGCATCCACCTGAACAATCCGCGCGACGTGGTGCCCGAGTCCAACATGCCTGCTTATCCGTGGCTGGAGAACAGCGCGGTGGACGCCGCCGGGATGGCGCCGCGCATGAAGGCCTTGCGCATGGTCGGCGTGCCCTATACCGACGCGCAGATCGCGCAGGCGGGCGCCGAGGTCAAGGACAAGACCGAGATGGATGCGCTCGTGGCCTACCTGCAGGTGCTGGGCCGCGCGCTCAAGTGAAGAGTTGACAAGACTTGGGGAAAGATCCTCAGCTCTGTCCCCAACCGATTAGGACACGCCATGGATATCACAACCCTGCGCATCGCCGCCACGCTGGCATGTTTCGCCACCTTCCTGGGCATCGCCTGGTGGGCTTTCGCGCGCCGCAACCGTGAGCGCTTCGACGAAGCCGCGCGCATTCCCTTCGAACAAGACTGACGCGGAGCCTGTCATGAGCGATTTCACTGCAAACTTCTGGTCGGTCTATGTGGCCGGGGTCACCGTGGCCAGCATCCTGGCCTGCCTGCTGTTGTTGTGGGTGACGGCGCGCAAGAAGGTGGTGCCCAATGCCGACAACACCACGGGGCACGTCTGGGACGACGACCTGCGCGAGTCGAACAACCCGATGCCGCGCTGGTGGATGTGGCTGTTCGTCGTCACGATCGTCTTCGGCCTCGGGTACCTGGTGGCCTATCCGGGCCTGGGCAGCTTTCCGGGCGGGCTCGCATGGACCACGCGCGGGGAGTACGCCTCGGAAGTCGAGCAGGCCAACAAGGAACTGGCGCCGCTGTATGCACAGTTCACCTCGAAGAAGGCGGAGGAACTGGCGGGCGACCC
>DATMBW010000352.1:0-3208 GCA_035559095.1 Ramlibacter sp. | reverse complement strand
CGGTGATGGCCTTGGGGATGCGCAGGCGCTAGGAGTGTGCGCGGCACAAGCTGAGTGACGCTCGTCCGCGCGTCGCGGCAGGCGGTACCCGACTGGGCCTCACAACGTTTGGTCATGGCAGACGCCGTCGGCAAAGGCGGGGCCGGGCAGGCCGCGGCGCATCCACGAAGCGGTCGGCGCTCGCGCACCGACTCCCCTGCGTTTGCTCGATCTCATTGCCCGTCGCAGAACTCACTACGCGCTTTGAAGAGCGCTCCGTTCAGACAGCTGCGACGAGTCAGATCACGAAGCGCGCTAAAGCGCGCGGCCACGAGATCGAGCAAACCCAGGCGCCTTCGCGTGATCGATACGCCGCGGCCCGCCCGGCCCCGCCTTTGCTGCGGACGCCACTGATATTCGTGGAATGCCCCCATCGGTGCCTCGCGGCAGACGGTGCCCGGCGGGGGCGATCTCTGGGGCGGCTGTGATGCTCGGTCCGGGGGCGGGCGCGCTTGCGCGCTTCGTAATCTGACTCGTCGCGGCTGTCTGAACGGAGGGCCCTTCAAGGCCCGCAGTGAGTTTCGCGACGCCGACCCCGGGCCGAGCAGCGCAGCGCAGTCGGAGCGAAGCGCAGACCGCCACAGTGTGAGCCCCCGTCGGGTACCGTCTGCCGCGACCCGCTGACCGCGGCCTGCCCGGCCCCGCCTTTTCACCCCGTGGTCTACTCCACGACCACCGTCACCCGCGGCGCCAGCGCGCACATCAGCTCATAGCCCAACGTGCCGGCGGAACGCGCGGGCTCGTCGATCGACAGCACGGCACCGTTGCCCGCGCGGCCCCACAGCGTGACCTCGCTGCCGAAACCGGCTTGCGGCACCGGCGTCAGGTCCACCGCGATCATGTCCATGCTGACGCGACCGACGATACGGGTGCGAACGCCTGCCACCAGCACCGGCGTGCCGGTCGTGCAATGGCGCGGATAGCCGTCGGCATAACCGCAGGCCGCAACGCCGATGCGCAGCGGCGCGTCGGCCGTGAAGTGGGAGCCGTAGCCCACCGTATCGCCCGGCGCGAGCTGCTGGACGCCGATGATGCGGCAGGCCAGCGTCATGGTGGGCCGCAGGTCCCAATGCGCGATGTCATGTTCCGGGAAATCGGGGGCGCTGCCGTAGACCCCGATGCCGGGCCGGATCCAGTCGGCACGCACCGCCGGGTCGGCGCCATGGCGCAGGCTGGCGGCACTGTTGGAAAGCGTTCGTTCGCCCGGCAGGTCGCGGGTGGTCTCGTTGAACACCAGCAGCTGATGCACGATTCCCTTGGGGCCGTCGGCATCGCTGAAGTGCGTCATCAGCGAGATTTCGTCGACCTGGGGTAACGCGGACAGCCGCGTCCAGGCCGCGCGAAAACGCTGCGGCGCGAATCCCAGGCGGTTCATGCCCGAGTTCAGCTTGAGGAAGACACGATGCGGCACGTGCGTCTTGTGCATGGCCAGCATGTCGATCTGTTCGTCGCAATGCACCGTGTGCCACAGGTTCAGGCGCGAGCACAGTTCCAGGTCGCGCGGCTCGAACACGCCTTCGAGCAGCAGGACGGGCCCGCGCCAGCCCAGCGCGCGCACCCGCTCGGCCTCCTGCAAATCCAGCAGGGCGAAGCCGTCCGCCGCGCGCAAGCCCTCGTATACGCGCTCGATGCCGTGGCCATATGCGTTCGCCTTGACCACGCCCCACACCTTCGCGTCGGGCGCGCTGGCGCGCATGCGTGCCAGGTTGTGGCGCAACGCGTCGATGTGGATGGTGGCCTGGATTGGACGCGGCATGTCGGCTGATCGAGCTTGGTTAATGGGATTTTGTCATTACCCAGCGTGATATAACGCCTTGTCGTTAGGAGACAGCCTGAAAAAAATTGCCGCCATCAGCCTGGCTGGTGCGCCACAACCTAGTCAATGAAGCGCGGTTTCTACACCATCATGTCGGCCCAGTTTTTTTCGTCGCTGGCCGACAACGCTTTATTCATCGCCGCCGTCGAACTGCTGAAGTCGCCCAAGACGCCGACCTGGCAGGCCGCGGCGCTGGTGCCGATGTTCGCCCTGTTCTACGTGGTGCTCGCGCCATTCGTGGGCGCCTTCGCCGACGCGCACCCCAAGGGCAAGGTCATGTTCCTGAGCAACGCGATCAAGGTGGCGGGCTGCCTGCTGATGCTGGTCGGCTTGCACCCGTTGCTGGCCTATGCGGTGGTGGGACTGGGCGCGGCGGCCTATTCGCCCGCGAAGTACGGCATCCTGACCGAGCTGCTGCCGCCCTCGCAGCTGGTGAAGGCCAACGGCTGGATCGAAGGGCTGACGATCGCGTCGATCATCCTGGGCATCCTGCTGGGAGGCCAGCTGGTCGGCCATTCGGTGGCGACGCGCATGCTCGCCTTCGATTTTCCCGTCATCGACACCGGCATCGACACGCCGCCCGAGGCCGCCATCTTCGTGCTGATCTTCGTGTACGCGCTGGCCGCGTGGTTCAACACCCGCATTCCGCACACCGGCGTGGAGATGCGGCGGATGCCCAGGAACCTGCTGGAGCTGGTGCCCGATTTCTGGATCTGCAACTCGCGCCTGTGGCACGACAAACTGGGCCAGATCTCGCTGGCCACCACCACGCTGATCTGGGGCGTGAGCGGCAACCTGCGCTACATCATCCTGGCCTGGAGCGCCGCCGCGCTGAGCTACAGCACCACACAAGCCTCGTCGCTGTCGGGCGTCGTCGCCCTGGGCACGGCGGTGGGCGCCGTGGTCGCGTCCTTGCGCATGCGCCTGGACATGGCCACCGGCGTGATGCCACTGGGCATCGTGATGGGTGCGCTGATGATCGTGATGAACTTCATCAGCAACGTGTGGGTCGCCGCGCCGTTCCTGGTCCTGCTGGGCGCCGTCGGCGGCTTCATGGTGGTGCCGATGAATGCCCTGCTACAGCACCGCGGCCACAACCTCATGGGCGCCGGCCGTTCCATCGCCGTGCAGAACTTCAACGAGCAGGCCTGCATCCTCGGCCTGGGCGCGTTCTACAGCCTGTCGGCGGGCCTGGGCCTGTCGGCGTTCGCCGCGATCACCGCCTTCGGCCTGATCGTGACCAGCGTGATGTGGCTCATCCAGCGCTGGCATAGCAACAACTGCGTCCAGTACCGCGAAGAAGTCGAGCACCTGCTGGAGGTCGCGCGGCACGACAACGTGCATGGCTAGGCA
>DATMBW010000351.1:0-3270 GCA_035559095.1 Ramlibacter sp. | reverse complement strand
ACGATGGTGGCGATGCCGTCGCCGATGAAGGCGCGGCCCATGTACGGGTCGAGGTTGCGGCCGGTCATGGCGGTGACCGCCTTGATGTGGCCCAGGTTCTCGGCAACGAGGATGATCGCCACCGGAGCGATCAGCACCATGGCGCCGGGGTCGAACACCGGCGCGGCGAAACCGGGCATGCCGACCCAGGCCGCTTTGGCGATGCCGGACAGGTCCAGCGGCTTGCCCAGGCCCAGTCCGTTCGCGAGCAGCGCGTAAATGATGCTTGCGATCACCAGGCCCACCAGGATCAGCAGGCGCTGCACCATGCCGCGCGTGAACACCGCCACCAGGCCCACGCACACGAAGGTGACCGCCTGCATCCACGAGTCGAAGTTGCTCGCGGCCATGTTCTTGATCGGGATGCTCGCCAGGTTCAGGCCGATCACGGCCACCACCGCGCCGGTGACCACGGGCGGCATCACCCGTTCGATCCAGGTGGTGCCCACCGCCTGGACGGCCGCGCCGATGAGCGTGTACAGCACGCCGCAGGCGATGATGCCGCCCAGGGCCACGCCGATGTTGGCGTTGGGGCCCTTGCCGGCATAGGCCGTGGCCGCGATCACCACGCCGATGAAGGCGAAGCTCGAGCCCAGGTAGCTGGGAACCTTGCCGCCGGTGACGAGGAAGAAGACCAGCGTGCCGATGCCGCTCATCAGGATGGCGATGTTCGGATCGAACCCCATGAGGATGGGCGCGAGCACGGTGGCGCCGAACATCGCGATCACGTGCTGCACCCCCATCGCGGCGCTCTGCGGCCAGGGCAGGCGTTCGTCGGGCGCGATCACGCCGCCTTGCCGCAGTACTTCGGAGGACTTCTCGGTCCAGTCGAACATTCCCATCGCTCGCTCCTTGTTGTTGGGTGCAGCGATGCTAGGAGCATTGCGTGCGCCGCACAAGGGGCGGCGGTCAAGCATCTAGGCCGTGAAGATCGCGACCTTGCCGAGCACTTCGGCGTCCTTCAGGAGCTTGCGGTGGCCCAGGCCGCGGGTGGCCACGAGCTGCGCGCCGCGGATGGAATGCGCATACGCCTGGCCGTCGGCAAAGCGGTTGATGCTGTCGTCGCGGTCGTGCACCACCAGCGTTGGCATGCGGATGCGCGGGCCCACGGCGCCGGGCTCGAACTGCGGCATCAGGACGCCCTCGCGCGCCTCGATGCGTTTCTGCATAGCGGCACGCGTGGCTTCGGTGAGGCCGAACACATGGGCGAACAGCCGTGTGTATTCGCGCGGCGAGGCCGGCGGCGCCAGCAGCACCAGGCGCTCGGCGGCAAGCCCCCGGCTGGCGGCGAAAGCCGTTGCGTTGGCCGCCAGCGAATGGGCCACCACCGCGCGCAGCGTGTACCCTTCCTGCAGCAGCCGCGCGGCCACATACTCGATGGCCCGCGCGAACTGCGGCAGGTTGCTCACGGCGCCGGCGCTGCGCCCGTGGGCCGGCATTTCGAGCAGCACCGGGCGCAGCCCCTGCTGGGCGAGTGCTTCGGCCAGCGGCAGCATCTGGCGCGCGTGGCCGCCCCAGCCGTGCACCAGCAGCACCACCGGGCCGTGGGGTGCGACCGGCCGCGAGTAGACGGTGACGCTGGCCTGCTCGAACGGCCAGCGTTCGATGCGCCAGCTCGCGTCCCACGGCGCGCGGCGGTTGAGCCACTTGGGCGGCAACGGCGTGCCGAACAGGCGGTAAGCGGCGCGGACGGCCAGCGACGGCCACAGGCGCTGTGACGTTCCCAGCGCGAGCCGGAACAGCCTGATGCCGGGGCTGGCCTGGTAGAAGGCCGAAGTGGACTCGATGGCGGTGCGGGTCATGGTGATGCCTCAATAAAAAATCATGTCTTCGTTGCTTCGCGGCAGGGCGCGCAGCGATTCCAGCGCCGCGCGGACCGCGCGATAGCCGCCGTACACGGCAGCGAGGATGAGAAGGGTGAACATGGTGAACTTCCTTTCTTCGCACGAGTGTGCGAAATATAGACGAGCTTCAGGGCACGGTGCAGCTCTCCAGCGGCTACTTCTTGTAGGTTTCCAGCAGGCGGCGCCACGCCGCCTGGGTCCGCTCGGCTGCGCGGGGGTCGCGCAGGAAGCGGGCGTCGTGGATCAGGCCCAGCGCCAGCGCGCTGATCTCACTGACCAGCTGTTCGGCATCGGTGTCGGGCTTGAGGTGGCCGGCTTCCACGGCTTGCAGCACGGTACGGCGCAATGCCGCGCGCCAGCGCGTGATCTCGCCCAGCAGCAGGTCGCGCAACGGCCCTTCGCGATCGTCCAGCTCGAACGCGCCCGCGCTGTAAATACAACCCGACTTCGCCTCGACGTCGCGCATGCGCACGATCCATCGCTGGGCGATCTCGTTCAGGCGCGGCAGGCCCTTGGGCAGTTGCATCGCGGGCACGAACACGTCGGCCAGGAAGCGGCGGCCGAATTCCTCGATCACCGCCTTCTGCAAGGCCTCGCGCGAACCCACGCGCGAAAAGACGCCGCTCTTGGACAGCCCGATGCGATCGGCCACCGCCTGCAAGGTGATGGCCTCCAGCCCTTCCGCGGACGCCAGGTCGATCGCGGCGCCGACAATGGCGGCGCGGGTCAGTTCGCTTTTCTGGGTCTTGGCGTCCATGGCAGGTATATTAGCACGATTGTGCGAAACTGCAAGCTCGGCGGTTTCAATCTCGCCGCGCGCCTCGGACTAGGGCCTGTTCACACTGGCGAAAATAGTGTGAACAGGCCCTGGCTATTCGTGCAGCAGCTCTTTCGGACGTGGCACGTCGAGCCGACCGTCCAGAAAATCTGACAACCGGGAGCGCAAATCGTCGGGAATGGGCACGGCGCGCCCGGTCTCCAACGAATTGACGCAGACCGTGAGGTGCGCTTTCGAGCGGACCTCGTCCTTGTAAAGCGCGCTCACCAGCAGCTTGAGCGAGCTGTTGCCGATGCGTTCGATCTTCAGTGTCAGCGTGATGATCTCGCCTATCTTCGAGGGCTTGATGAAGTCGCACACCAGGTTGACCATCGGCAACCCCAAACGCCGGGTGGTGATGAAGTTGGCATAGTCGATTTTCAGCGCATGGTTGAACCAGTCCTCGATCAGGCCATTGAACATGACGAAGTAATGGGGATAGAAAATGATCCCGGCGGGGTCGCAGTGCGAAAAGCGCACCAGCATGTCGCTGTAGAAAACGTCCTTCTTCGTGACCAAGGTCATCATTGGGTTCGTCCTTATGGGATGCATCGGTGAGTCGTCGTCCTC
>DATMBW010000350.1:0-10876 GCA_035559095.1 Ramlibacter sp. | reverse complement strand
CGGATACACATAGGTGATCCTGCCTTCGAAGACCTTGCCCGGATAGGCGTTGATCTTCACGCTGGCCCTGGACCCCGTCTTGACCAGCCCGATGTCCTGTTCGAACACATCCGCCAGCACCCACACCGACGACAGGTCGGTGACCTGGTAGAGCATTTCGCCCGGCATGAAACGCATGCCCTGGAGCGCTTTCTTCTCGGTAACGACGCCCGAGGCGGGCGAGCGGAAGGTGATGGTGCGCTTGGCCTCGCCGGTCTTCACCAGGGCCGCGACCTGCTCGCTCGACAAGTCCCAGTTGCGCAGCCGTGCCAGGCTCGCGTCGGCGAGCTGCTTCATGCCCGCCAGCGCCTCGCCGCCCGCGGCGCTCATTGCCTGGACGCCTTGCGCCGCGATCACGTACTCGCGCTGCGCCGACACCAGCTCGGGGCTGTAGACCTCGAACAGGGGCTGGCCCTTGCCCACCGGCTGGCCGGTGACGTTGACGTGCAGCCGTTCCACATAGCCTTCGAATTTCGGCGACACGGCGTGGACGCGCCGCTCGTCGGGTTCCACGCGCCCCGCCGCGCGCACGGTCTTGCCCAGCATCCGCATGGAGGCCGCCTCGGTTCTCACCCCCAGCTTCTGGATCTTTTCCGTGCTGATGCGGACCTGGCTCGCGCCTGCCTTCTTGTCCGCCTGCTCGTCTTCGCCCTCGTAGACCGGGATGTAGTCCATGCCCATCGGATCCTTCTTGGGCGTGGGCGAGGTGTCGGCCAGGCCCATCGGGTTGCGGTAGTACAGGAGCTTGCGCGTCTTGACGGCGCCGCCGGCGGTGTCTGCGCCCGCGCCGGCCGCGGCCACTGCCGATTGGCCCGCCGGGACATGGGCGCGTCCGCCCAGCCAGTAGCCGCCGGCGCCGACGGCAGCCAGCACCGCGACGGCCAAAACGAGGTTAGATGTTTTCACAGGTCTTCTCCCACAATTCGTTCGATCTCCGCCAGGCGCATTTGCGCCTCGGCCTGGGCCTTCAGGCGGTCCTGGCGGATCTTGCGTATCTGCCGCTGCGCTTCGAGCAGCGCCGTGAAGTCGAGCTTGCCGTTCTCATAGGCGGCCATGGCCGAGCGCAGGCTCAGCTCCGACTGCGGCAACGACTGGCCGGTGACCAGGGCTTCAGTCTCGCGCGCGGCATCGAGCATGGCCAGCTGTTCGCCCAGGTCTCCCACCAGCTGGTTGGCCACGTTCTGCGAGCGCGAACGCGCGGCGCTGACCATGGCCTCGGCTTCCGCCTCCTGCGAGCGGCGCGTGTCCTGTTGCAGCGGAATGTTCACCTCCACCATCACGCCCCATTCCGTGATCCGCGAGCCCATCTGCGTGGGCGAGATCCCCACGTTGAAATCCGGGTAGCGGTTTCGGCGCGTGAGCTCGCGGTTCTTTTCGGCGCCGGCGAGCCGGGCCTCTTCCGCCAGCAACTGCGGATTGACCGCGCGCGCCCGCTGCGCCAGCGCCGCCGGGTCCAGCTTTGCCGCAGGAAGCGGACGCAGCGCCCTGGGCTCGGCCAGCGGCGCCGCGGCGTCCCTGGCGAGCAGTGCGTTCAGGCGCGCGCGCACCTGCCGCTTCTCGCTGTCGAGCATGATCAGCTCCGAGCGCATGGTGGTCTGCTCCAGCTGGGCCCGGATCGCATCCTGCTGGCCCACCAGCCCGCCCGCGTAGCGCGCCTGCGCGATCTGCTCGACGCGCGCCATCAGGTCCAGGATTTCCCGGGTGAGCCGCTCGTTGCCGGCTGCCAGGTAGTAGCGGGCGTAGGCGGTCTTGATGCGCATGGCGAGTTCGCTCCAGGCCGCGTCCGTGCGTGCCTTGGCCTGCTGCATGTCCGCGTTGGCAACGTCGCGGCGCAGGTCGCGCTTCCCCCAGGCCGGCAGCATCTGCATCAGCGTGTACTTTGTCTCGCCGACCTTGCTGGGCAGCAGGCTGAACCCCGCGTCGCTGCCATAGTTGTTCACGTTCATCAACTCGACCCGCAGCACCGGATCGGGCAAGGCCCCGGCCGGCTGCACACGCTGCGCTGCCGCCTGGGCCTCGGCGCGCATCAACGCGAGTTCCGGGTTTTGGGCCCGCGCGTGGTCCAGCAGGCTTTGCACGTTTTCGCCGAGGTCTGCACCGCGCGCCAACGTGGCGCCAAGCCCGCTCAGGCCCACCAGGGCAACGAGCGCCAGGCGGCGGCAGCGGCGTCCGATGGCCTCTTGCGGCCGTTTGGTCGTCATGTTCTTGTTGTTCATGGTCCGATTCGCCGAACGTTCAGGTCCGGCCCTATGAGATGGTTCATCGCACTGCAAGGACAGGTTCTTCACGCATGCTCCAGAACACCAGTGGTTCTGCTGCCAGCCTGGGCTGGCGCGAGGGGTGAAATCTTTGGCGCGGTGGGAGCCCAGGGCGCAGCGCACAAATCGTTCGTGCGCTCGCTGGCGCGGCTCGCGCCGTCGCTGCGGCGCTACCGGGCTACAAGGTCAGGCGCAGGAAGGCGATGGGAATCGGAACTGTCGCACGCCACGCGACCGGGCGGCTGCCCGGCATGACGTCCGTCTCGGGAATCGGCAAGACGAACGGCGCAGGCGGCGGAAACGCCGGCCACAAAGCGGCCGCGGAGTCGCTCTTCTGTTTGGCTTGCTGGGGAACGGCCGAGGGCTCGTCGCAGAACCGCTCGCACGGCACATTGCTGGCGTGATCGGAATCGCCCTCGGAGTGCTGGTGGTGCGCGAAGCCGCCTTCGGCGGATGCGTGGCTCAGAGCCTTGAGGGCCGCGCCGTGTCCATGCGCCGCGATGGTCGCCCGATTGTGCAGTTCCAGTTGGACAACGCAAGCGTTGACGATGCCCGCGCCGAGGGTGAGCAGCCAGGCCAAGAGCACGTGGACAGCCCATCGACGAAGACGCTGAGTCTGCATCGTTGTCACCGCGGAATGCATGAGCACATGCCAGGAGGATACGTTTCGGCCATGGGCGCCGCTTGACGTGGATCAATTCACCGTGCTGGCGAGGGGGGAAACGTAGCTCCCCGCCGGAGGAAGCGGCGTCCCCGCGCCCGGCAAGGGAGCGTAGGATGTTTGCCTGGGGAAGCGAACGTATGGATGCCGCCAAACACCATCACGCCCAGGGGCACGGCCACGATTCGCACCCTGCCTCAGCCGCGCCGCCAGTGACCGGCGGCGGTCAAGCCGCAACGCAGGCGCCGACAGGCACGCTCTACACCTGCCCGATGCATCCCGAGATCAGGCAGGACCACCCCGGCAACTGCCCCAAGTGCGGGATGACGCTGGAGCCGGTACTGCCCTCGCTCGAGGAGGACAACTCCGAGCTCGACGATTTCCGGCGGCGCTTCTGGTGGACCCTGCCGCTGACCTTGATCGTGACCTTGCTGGCGATGTTCGGCCATTCGCCGGGTTGGCTCGACATGGCGGCGCAAAGCTGGGTCGAGCTGGCGCTGGCGGTGCCGGTCGTGCTGTGGGCCGGCTGGCCCTTTTTCAGGCGCGGCGCCCAGTCCATCATCAACCGCAGCCCGAACATGTGGACCCTGATTTCGCTGGGCACCGGCGCTGCTTTCATTTACAGCACCGTTGCGACAGTGGCGCCGCAAGTGTTCCCGGTTTCGTTTGTGTCGATGGGGCGCGTGGCGGTGTATTTCGAGGCCGCCGCCGTGATCGTTTCGCTCACGCTGCTCGGCCAGATCCTGGAACTCAAGGCGCGATCCCAAACCTCGGCAGCCATCAAGTCCCTGCTCGGACTGGCGCCCAAGACCGCGCGCCGGATTGCCGCGGAAGGCAGCGAGGAAGACGTGCCGCTGGCCCATGTGCATGTGGGCGACTTGCTCCGGGTGCGCCCGGGCGAGAAGGTTCCCACCGACGGCGTGGTGACGCAAGGCGCCAGCGCGGTGGACGAATCGATGCTGACCGGCGAGCCGCTGCCGGTCACCAAGCGGCCCGGCGACAAGCTGATCGGCGCGACCCTCAACACCAGCGGCTCGCTGGTCATGCGCTCGGAACGGGTCGGCTCGGCCACGGTGCTGTCCCAGATCGTGCAGATGGTGGCCCTGGCGCAGCGCTCGCGCGCGCCGATGCAGCGCATGGCCGACCGGGTCGCGGGTTATTTCGTGGTGGCCGTGGTCGCCATCGCGCTGCTGGCCTTCGTTGCCTGGGGCCTCCTCGGGCCCCAGCCGAGCTGGGTTTACGGCCTGATCAACGCCGTGGCGGTGCTGATCATCGCCTGCCCCTGCGCGCTGGGGCTCGCGACGCCGATGTCGATCATGGTCGCCACCGGCCGTGCCGCAACGCAGGGCGTGCTGTTCCGCGATGCCGCGGCCATCGAGAACCTGCGGCGCGTGGACACGCTGATCGTGGACAAGACCGGCACGCTGACCCAGGGACGGCCCGCGTTCGAGCGCGCCGTCGCGGCACCGGGCTTCGACGAGCGGGAAGTGCTGCGCCTTGCCGCGAGCCTGGACCAGGGCAGCGAACATCCGCTGGCCGCGGCCATCGTCGGCGCCGCCCGCGAGCAAGGGCTGGCGCTGACCGCGCCCCAGCAATTCGAATCGGCCTCCGGCATCGGCGTCAGCGGCCTGGTCGAGCACAAGCGGCTGGCGCTGGGCAACACGGTCCTGATGCAGCAACACGGTGTGGATACGGCGCCGCTGGCGGCGCAGGCAGAGGCGTTGCGCAATGAGGGCGCCAGCGTGATGCACCTGGCCGTGCATGGCCGGCTGGCAGGCCTGCTGGCGGTCTCCGACCCCGTCAAGGCCACGACGGCGTCGGCGCTGGCCGACCTGCGCGAGGCCGGGCTGCGCGTGGTGATGGCCACGGGCGACGGCGTGACAACGGCCCGCGCAGTGGCCGCGCGGCTGGGCATCGAGGAGGTGCACGGCGAAGTCAAGCCCGAGGACAAGCTGCAACTCGTGGAACGCCTGCAAGGCGAGGGCCGCGTCGTCGCCATGGCCGGCGACGGCATCAACGACGCACCGGCCCTGGCGCGCGCCGACGTCGGAATCGCCATGGGAACGGGCACCGACGTGGCCATGAACAGCGCCCAGCTCACGCTGGTCAAGGGCGACTTGCGGGGCATCTCGGTGGCCCGCGCGCTGTCCGGGGACACCGTGGCCAACATGAAGCAGAACCTCGCCTTCGCGTTCATCTACAACGCACTGGGCGTGCCTTTGGCGGCCGGTGTGCTGTATCCGTTCACGGGGTGGCTGTTGTCGCCGATGATCGCGGCGCTGGCGATGAGCCTGAGCTCGGCGTCGGTGATCGGGAATGCCCTAAGGCTGCGTGGGCGCCGGGCATGACCTATCCGTTCCATTTCCAGAGTGAAGCGCTGGTGACCGCCACGCCCGAGGAGCTGTTCGATCGCCTCGACGACCCCCGCCGCCTGGCGGGCCACATGAGCCGGCGGCGCGTCGCGATGGCCGGCGCGAGCATGGCGATCGAAACCGACGCGCAGCAGGGCCGCGAGCTCGGTTCGATCATCCGCGTGCACGGCCGGGTGCTGGGCATCCCGATCAGCCTCGAGGAAATCGTGGTCGAGCGCAAGCGCCCCTGGCTCAAGGCGTGGGTCACGGCCGGGCAGCCCCGGCTGCTGGTGATCGGGCAGTACCGGATGGGTTTCCGGATCGTGCCGACCGCCGAGGCTTCGCACCTCACGGTGTTCATCGACTACCGCTGGCCGAGCAGCCCATGGCTGCGCCTGCCCGCACGGCTGTTCGCCTCGGCCTACGCGCGCTGGTGCTGCCGGCAGATGGTCAAGGACGCCGCCAGGCCCCGGGCCTGACCGCGTGCTGCATCCGCAAGTGACGCGCAATCCCGATCGTGCGGCACTCCCGCTCGCGCGCACGCTTCGCGCATTGGCGGCAATGGTCAAGGTCGTGGCGCGCACGCGTTTGGCAGGCGTCGCGGACGGCCGTCGCACGGCCATGGATAATCGTTTTCCATGGCCCGTACCGCTGCCTCAACCCCTCGCCCCGCGCGCCGCCGGGCCGGCGGCGCGATCACCGACGTCGCCGGCATCGAGGTCGGCCACTTCACGGATACCCGGCGGCCCACCGGCTGCACCGTCGTCATCGCCCGTGAAGGCGCCATCGCGGGCGTGGACGTGCGCGGCGCGGCGCCGGGCACCCGCGAAACCGACCTGCTCGCCCCGGCCAACCTGATCGACCGCGTGCACGGCATCCTGCTGGCCGGCGGCAGCGCCTGGGGCCTGGATGCCGCGACCGGCGTCGTGCAGTGGCTGGAAGAGCAAGGCGTGGGATTCCCGGTCGGACCGGCGCGGCTGCCGATCGTGCCCGGCGCGGTGCTGTTCGACCTGCTCGTGGGTGATGCGTCGATCCGGCCGGACGCGGCGGCCGGTTATCGCGCCTGCGAACTGGCCTCGGCCAAGGCGCCGGCGCAAGGCAATGTCGGCGCCGGCACGGGCGCGGCGGTGGGCAAGGTCTTCGGCATGGAACGCGCCATGAAGGGCGGCGTCGGAACCGCTTCGGTCACCGTGGACGGCATCACCGTGGGGGCGCTGGTCGCCTGCAACGCCATGGGCGACGTGATCGACCCGGACACGGGACAGGTCATCGCCGGTGCGCGCTCGCGCAATGGCAAGGCGCTGCTGGACACGCGGCGCGCCCTGCTGCGCGGCGAGCCGCCCAAGCCGGTGCTGGCCGGAACCAACACCACGATCGGCGTGATCGCGACCGACGCCGTGATCACCAAGGTGCAGGCCTCGCGGCTGGCGACGGTGGGCCACGACGGTCTGGCGCGCAGCATCAACCCGGTGCACACCATGTCGGACGGCGACACGCTGTTCGCGCTGGGCACCGGGCGGGCCGGCCGCTCGGTCGGCATGATGCTGCTGGGCACCATGGCCGCCGAAGCGGTTGCGCTGGCCGTCGCAGGCGCGGCGCGGGCCGCGCAGGGCCTGAGCGTGGACAAGCTGCATCTGCCGTCGGCCGCCGATCTGGCGTGACGCCGGGCCCCGGTCAACTCCCCATGCCCAAGGCGATCCGCTATACCCTGCTGTCGATCCGTGAGCTGCTGATCTCGGCCGTGCCGTTCGCCATGCTCGCCGCGGGGCTGCTGGTACTGGCGTACCTGTGGCTGGACCCCGCGCCGCCCAAGCGCGTGACCCTGGCTACCGGGCCGGCGCAAAGCGCTTACGACGAATTCGGCAAGCGCTACCGGAAGGCCCTGGCCGCCAACGGCATCGACGTGGTGCTGCTGCCAAGCCAGGGCTCCTCGGACAACCTGCGGCTGCTGCGCGAGGGCAAGGCCGACCTGGGCTTCGTCCAAGGCGGCAGCAACGAACGCGCGACCACCGAGGAGAACGGGCTCGAATCGCTCGGCAGCCTGTTCGTCGAACCCGTATGGCTGTTCTACCGCCAGGAGACGGCGGGCAAGGCCACCGCCCCGATTGCCGCATTGGCGCAGCTGCAGGGACTGCGCCTGAATGTGGGCACGGCCGGCAGCGGCGTGCCCCGGCTGATGGACAAACTGTTCGAGGCCAACAAGATCGACGCGCAGCGCATCGCGGTTTCGCAGCTGGAACAAACGCCCGCGACGGTGGCTTTCCTCGCCGGGGAGCTCGACGCGATCGTGTTCGCCTCGGCGCCCGAATCGCTGATGGTGCAGATGCTGCTGCAGACGCCAGGGGTCACGCTGATGGACTTCACCCAGAGCGAAGCCTATTCCAGGCGCTTTGCCTTCCTCACGCCGGCGGTGTTGCCGCGCGGCGTGGTGGACCTGGCGCGCGACCTGCCGCCGGCCGACCTGCGCCTGGTGGCGACCACCACCGCCCTGCTCACCCGCGACAACACCCATCCGGCGCTGCTGCAGTTGTTCGCGCAGGCGGCGCGCGATATCCACGGCCCGGCCGGCTGGTTCAACCGGGCCGGAGCCTTCCCCGCCCTGGAGCACAGCGAGTACCCGGTTTCGCGCGAAGCCGAACGCGCGATCAAAGGCGGCCAGCCCTTCCTGCAGCGCTACCTGCCGTTCTGGCTGGCCAACCTGGTCGAGCGCATGTGGCTGGCGCTGGGCATCATCATCGCTGTCCTGCTGCCGCTGTCGCGCATCGTGCCGCCGTTGTACGAGTTTCGCATCCGCTCGCGTGTCTTCCGCTGGTACGGCCAGCTGCGCGCGCTGGAGCAACGGATGGAAACGGAAGGCGCCGACCGCGCGCAAATCGCGCAGGAGCTCGATGTCCTGGAGGAAAGGGCCGGCCGCATCAGCGTGCCGCTGTCGTATGCCGACGAACTCTACGCGCTGCGCAACAACATCAGCCTGGTGCGCGGCAAGCTGAAGGAAAGGCCGGCCTCCGCGGACCTTCGATAGTTCGCATCGTGGCCCCGCCTCAGGCGGGCGCCAGTGCGGCCTCGCACCCGGCCTCGACCGATCCTTGCGCGTTGGCCGCGGGCGCCAGCTGCGAATGCAGGCGCACCACCGTGCCGACAATGATCAGCGCCGGTGACCGCGCGCCGTGTTGCTGCGCAAGCGATGGCAGCGATTGCAGCGTGCCGACCAGCGTGCGTTGCGCCGGCAAGGTGGCCGCCTCGACCAGGGCTGCGGGCGTTTCCGGGTCGACCCCGTGGTGGATCAGCTGCGCGCTCAGGATCGGCAGCGAGGCCAATCCCATGTACACCACCAGCGTCTGGCGCGGACGGGCGAGCGCCGGCCAGTCCAGGCTCAGCGATCCGTCCCGCCCCGCGCGCAGATGGCCGGTCACGTACTGGACGCTGGAGGCGTGGTCGCGATGCGTGAGCGGGATGCCGGCATATGCCGCTGCGCCTTGCGCCGCGCTGATGCCGGGAATGACCTCGAACGGCACGCCCGCTTGCGCCAGTGCCTGCGCCTCCTCCCCGCCGCGCCCGAAGGTGTAGGGGTCTCCGCCCTTCAGCCGGACCACGGGGCGTCCGCTGCGCGCCAGCCGCAGCATCAACTCGACGATGTCTTCCTGAGGCAGCGTGTGGCGCGCGCTCTCCTTGCCGACGTAGATCAGGTCCGCGCTGGGTGGCACCAGCTTGAGTACCTCCTTGGAGACCAGGTGGTCGTACAGCACGACGTGCGCTTGCGCGAGGGCGCGGGCAGCCTTGAGGGTCAGCAACTCGGGGTCGCCCGGCCCCGCGCCGACAAGCATGACCCGCGCCGGGCGCGGCGCGGCGCCGGGATCGCCCGTGAAATAGCGCGTCTGTTCGAGATTGCTCATAGGCCGGGGCTCCTGGCGGAATTGCTGGATTGTCCGGGGCAGTGGATGGAATGTCCTTGAACCAGTTCAAGGACGGCGGCGCCGCGCCGGGCGAACATCGGCGGATCAACAAACCGAAGGAGTGCACCGCATGCATGCCCCGTACCTGGCGCGCCTGAGCGCCGCCGCCCTGATGGCCCTCGTGGCGTTCGCGCCCGCGTATGGGCAGGGTCAGAAACACATCACCCCGCCGGAGGCGAGCTATCAGGCGGGTACCTCGCCGCTGGGCGGCGAGCCGATGTACCAGTCGACCAATCCCAAAGCGCCGCCCATGACGCAAGCGGAATTCGACCTCGGCCGCAAGACCTACTTCGAGCGCTGCGCCGGCTGCCACGGCGTGCTGCGCAAGGGCGCCACCGGCAAGCCCCTGACACCCGACATCACGCTGGCCAAGGGCACCGACTACCTGAAGGTCTTCATCGCCTACGGCTCGCCCGCGGGCATGCCGAACTGGCAGACATCGGGCGAGTTCGACGAGAAGACCGTGGACGTGATGGCCCGCTATGTGCAGCAGGACCCGCCCCAGCCGCCTGAGTTCGGCATGGAGCAGATGAAGGCCACCTGGAAGGTGATCGTCCCGCCGGCCCAGCGGCCGACGAAGAAGATGAACAGCTACAACATCGCCAACATCTTCTCGACCACGCTGCGCGACACCGGCGAGGTGGCGCTGATCGACGGCGACACCAAGAAGATCATCAACATCGTCAAGACGGGCTACGCGGTCCACATCTCGCGCCTGTCGGCGTCGGGACGCTACCTGTTCGTCATCGGCCGCGACGCCAGGGTCAACATGATCGACCTCTGGATGCCCAAGCCCGACAACGTGGCCGAAGTCCGCATCGGCCTGGAGGCACGCTCGGTCGACACCAGCAAGTACAAGGGCAAGGAAGGCAACTTCACCGACAAGCTGGCGATCGCCGGCGCCTACTGGCCGCCCCAGTTCGTGATCATGAATGGCGACACGCTGGAGCCGCTGAGGATCGTCGGCACCCGCGGCATGACAGTGGGCAAGCAGGAATACCACCCCGAGCCGCGCGTGGCGTCGATCGTCGCCTCGCACTTCAAGCCGGAATTCCTGGTCAACGTCAAGGAAACCGGCAAGACCCTGATGGTCGACTACTCGAACCTCGATGCACTGAAGGTCACCGAAATCGGCTCGGCGCCGTTCCTGCATGACGGCGGCTGGGACTCGACCAAGCGCTACTTCATGGTGGCGGCCAACCAGAGCAACAAGATCTCGGTCATCGACGCCAAGGACGGCAAGCTCGCGGCGATCGTCGAAGTGGGCAAGATCCCCCACCCGGGGCGCGGCGCCAACTTCATCCATCCGAAGTTCGGCCCGGTCTGGGCCACCGGCCACCTCGGCGACGAAACCATCTCGCTGATCGGCACCGACCCCGTCAAGCACAAGCAATACGCCTTCAAGAAGGTTGCCGAGCTCAAGGGCCAGGGCGGCGGGGCGCTGTTCATCAAGAGCCATCCGAAGAGCAAGCACCTGTACTCGGATACGCCGCTCAATCCCGATCCGAAACTGTCGCAGTCGATCGCGGTGTTCGACATCAACAACCTCGACAAGGGCTACCAGGTGCTGCCGATCGCCGAGTGGGCCGGCATCAAGGACGGCGGCGCCATGCG
>DATMBW010000349.1:0-4578 GCA_035559095.1 Ramlibacter sp. | reverse complement strand
ACCACCGGATTGCAGATTCGCGAGCGGCTCGGAAAGATGCCGCAGATCGAACTCGTCAGCATTGCGCCGGAACTGCGCAAGGATGCGGCGGCCAAACGCGCCCTGATGGCCGGCGTGGACCTCGTGATTCTGTGTCTGCACGACGAGGCCGCGCGCGAATCCGTGCGCGTGATCGACGAAATCCGGGCCACCACGGGGCGCGGGCCGCGGGTGATTGACGCGTCCACGGCGCACCGCACCGCCGAAGGCTGGGTCTTCGGTTTTCCCGAGCTGGCCCCGGGCCAGCGCGAGGCTATCGCTGAGGCGCCGCGCGTGAGCAACCCCGGCTGCTATGCCACCGGCGCCATCGCCCTGATCCGTCCGCTGGTGGATGCCGGCGTCATCCCCCGTGATTTCCCCTTGTCGCTGCCGTCGGTCAGCGGCTATTCGGGCGGCGGGCGGGCCATGATCGAGGCCTATGAGAGCCAAACGGCGCCCGCCTACGAGGTCTATGCCCTCGTCTTGAAGCACAAGCACCTGCCGGAGATCATGAAGTACACGAGGCTCACGCGCCGGCCGATCTTCATTCCGTCAGTGGCCAACTTCAAGCAGGGCATGCTGGTTCAGTTGCCGCTGCACCTGGATCTCCTGCCGGGCCGGCCGACTCCGGCGGATCTGCAGGAGGCCCTCTCGAAACACTATGCCGGCAGCGAGTGGGTCAGCGTGGAGCCGCCGACCGCAGACGGCAAGCTCGATGCCTTGGCCTTGAACGACACCAACCGGATGGAACTGCGCGTGTACGCCAACATGGACTACCACCACGCGGTGCTGATCGCGCGCCTGGACAACCTGGGCAAGGGCGCCAGCGGCGCGGCGGTGCAGAACCTGAAATTGATGCTGGGGCTTTAGGCCTTAGCCCGCGTCTTCCTCGCCGCCGGAGAGCACTCGGCCAATCACTTCACCGGCAAAGCCGCGCGCGGCCAGAAAGCGCGCCTGCTTTCCTCTCTCTCGGGCGTCGGCAGGCGGTTCGCCAAACTTCTTGCGCCACACCTCGCGTGCGCGCTGCAGTTCGGTGGATCGAAGGCCTTCGACGGCACGGTCCACCATCTGCGGATCCAATCCCTTGCCCTGCAGTTCCTGGCGAATCCGGGCGGCGCCGAGCCGTGCCGAGCGGCGGTGCAGTACCGACTCGAGCACGCGCTGCTCGTCGATGAAGCCCTTGGCCTGGAGTTCGTCGAGCACCCGGCGCAGCTGGCCGGGTTCTTCCTCACGCGCAGCCAGTTTTCGCTCGAGCTCGATGCGCGAATGCTCGCGCGAGCCGAGCAGGCGCAGGGCGCGGCCCTTCAGCGAGAGCTGGCCCACTGCCATGTCAGGTGCTGCTCACACTCTGCGGGGCGAACGGTTCAGGCGGCTTCCGCATCCGCGGGCAGCAGCGGAATGCCCAGCGACTCGCGCACCTTGTTTTCGATTTCCCGGGCCAGCTCGGGGTTCTCGCGCAGGAACTCGCGCGCGTTGTCGCGGCCCTGGCCGATCTTTTCGCCGTTGTAGGCATACCAGGCGCCGGACTTCTCGAGGATGCGGGCGTTCACGCCCATGTCGATGATCTCGCCGTGGCGGCTGATGCCCTCACCGAACAGAATGTCGAATTCGGCCGTCTTGAACGGCGGCGCGACCTTGTTCTTCACCACCTTGACCTTGGTCTCGTTGCCGATCGCCTCCTCGCCCTTCTTGATGGTTCCGGTGCGGCGGATGTCCAGGCGCACCGAGGCGTAGAACTTCAGCGCGTTGCCGCCGGTGGTGGTCTCGGGGCTGCCGAACATCACGCCGATCTTCATGCGGATCTGGTTGATGAAGACGACCATGCAGTTGGTCTTCTTGATGGTGGCGGTGAGCTTGCGCAGTGCCTGGCTCATCAGCCGGGCCTGCAGGCCGGGCAGCGAATCGCCCATTTCGCCTTCGATTTCGGCCTTGGGTGTGAGGGCGGCCACCGAGTCGATCACGATCAGGTCCACCGCGCCCGAGCGCACCAGGCTGTCGACGATTTCCAGGGCCTGCTCGCCCGTGTCGGGCTGGCTGATCAGCAGGTCGGAGAGATTCACACCGAGCTTTTGCGCGTACTGCACGTCCAGCGCGTGCTCGGCATCGATGAAGGCGCACTGGCCGGCCTGGCGCTGCATTTCGGCGATGACCTGCAACGTCAGGGTGGTCTTGCCCGACGACTCAGGGCCGTAGATCTCGATCACCCGGCCGCGCGGCAAGCCGCCAACGCCCAGCGCGATGTCCAGGCCAAGGGATCCCGTGGACACCACCTGGATGTCTTCGAGCTTCTCGCCTTCGCCCAGGCGCATGATGGTGCCCTTGCCGAACTGCTTGTCGATCTGGGCCAGCGCCGCCTGCAAGGCCTTGGCCTTTTCGCTATCGGGGGCGATACGGATTCCCTTGACTTGCGCATCCATCAAATTCTCCTTGTGAATCAACAGGTTATTTGTGTCTCATCCAGTGTTCTTATTCACAGGCTGGATGCTTGACCAGTACTGTAACGTTCGAGCTTAAAAGAAGTAAACGATATTTTTATCAGTTTGCCTTACCATTTGGCCAGTGGCAACCGACATCCTCGCTCCCGACCTCCGCGACGGCTGGCGCCTCACCCATCTGGGACGGCTGCTTGGACACGCCATGCGCCGCTTCGACGCGCGTGTGCTCAGCCTCATGGCGCACAACGTCGAGGTGCCGCTTGCCCTGTCGAACCTGGCCGCGCGCTCCCAGGTCAGCGCAGCCCACATCCACATCACCCGCCACCTGGCCCTGGAAGGATCGCGCCTGACCGAGCTGGCCGAGCGCGCCGGCATGAGCAAGCAGGCCATGGGCGACCTGGTCGACCAATGCGAAGCGTGGGGCCTCGTGTCGCGCGAGGCCGACCCGCATGACGCGCGCGCGCGCCTGGTCCGGTTCACGCCCACCGGGCTGGCCTGGCTGCAAGCCTTCAAGGAAGCCGTGGCGCAAGCCGAAGCCGAATTTCGCGCCGACGTGGGCCCCGACGTCGCCACCGTGGTGATGATCGGGCTGGAGGCTTATGCTGGCTCCACGTCATGACGCGTGCCCTCCTGAAACTTTGCGGGACAGATCTTCAGCTCTATCCCCAACTGACCAGAACCATGCGGGAAAACCCATCAGCTCTGTCCCCAACTGACCAGACCTTGCGGGACAGACCTTCAGCTCTGTCCCCAACTGACTAAAATTTCATCAAAGGCGGCGCTTTGACGGACGGCGCCGAAAAAGGAGACAGACATGCGGATTCTGATTGCCGAAGACGACCAGGTGCTGGCCGACGGGCTGCTGCGCACCTTGCGGGCCTCGGGGGCCGCGGTCGACCACGTCTCCAGCGGGACGGAAGCCGACGCCGCGCTGATGACCAACAACGAATTCGACCTGCTGATCCTGGACCTGGGCATGCCCAAGATGCACGGCCTGGAAGTGCTGCGCAAGCTGCGCGGCCGCGGCTCCGCACTGCCGGTGCTGATCCTCACCGCGGCCGACGCGGTGGAAGAACGTGTCAAGGGCCTGGACTACGGGGCCGACGACTACATGGCCAAACCGTTCAGCCTGCAGGAGCTGGAAGCGCGGGTGCGCGCCCTGATCCGCCGCGGCATGGGCGGCACCAGCAGCGTGATCAAGCATGGGCCGCTCATCTACGACCAGGCCGGCCGCGTGGCCACGATCGACGGCAAGATGGTCGAGCTGTCGGCACGCGAACTGGGCCTGCTGGAGGTGCTGCTGCAGCGGGCCGGCCGGCTGGTCAGCAAGGACCAGCTGGTCGAGCGCCTGTGCGAGTGGGGCGAGGAAGTCAGCAACAACGCGATCGAGGTCTACATCCACCGGCTGCGCAAGAAAATCGAAAAGGGACCGATCCGCATCGCCACCGTGCGCGGGCTCGGCTATTGCCTGGAAAAAATTCCCGGTTGAGCGTTGAGCGTTGGGAGTTGAGCGTGACCAAATACCTGGTTGAGCCGATGAGCCAACGCTCAACCTGCCCATGAAAATTTTCCCGCGTGAGCAGCGCTCGCTGTTTGGCGAAATCCTGGATTGGATGCTCACGCCGCTGCTGCTGTTGTGGCCGGTCAGCCTGGCGCTGACCTGGCTGGTGGCGCAAAACATCGCCGGCAAGCCGTTCGACCGCGCGCTGGAGTACAACGTCCAGGCGCTCGCGCAACTGGTGATCGTGCAGCAGCAGCGCGTGGTCTTCAACCTGCCGCAGCCCGCGCGCGAACTTCTGCGCGCCGACGATTCCGATCTGGTGTATTACCAGGTGCTGGGGGCGCATGGCGAACTGCTCAGCGGCGAGCGCGACTTCCCGCTGCCGGCCGAGGACGAACGCCCGCTGATCGGCGAAGTGCGGCTGCGCGACGATGAAATGCGCGGCCAGGAAGTGCGCGTGGCCTATACCTGGGTCAGGGTCGATTTGCCGGGCGCGCGCCCGGCCCTGGTTCAGGTGGCCGAGACGCGCGAGAAGCGGTCCGTGCTCGCCACCGAGATCATCAAGGGCGTGATGCTGCCGCAATTCGTGATCCTGCCGCTGGCCGTGCTGCTGGTGTGGCTGGC
>DATMBW010000348.1:0-4246 GCA_035559095.1 Ramlibacter sp. | reverse complement strand
CGTCCAGCCGGCGGTGGCCGTGATCGATTCGATCCAGACCGTGTACTCCGACCAGCTCACCTCGGCGCCGGGATCGGTGGCGCAGGTGCGCGAGTGCGCGGCCCATCTCACGCGTGCCGCCAAGGCCGGCGGAACCAGCATCGTGCTGGTCGGACATGTCACGAAGGAAGGCGCGCTAGCGGGGCCACGCGTGCTCGAGCACATGGTGGACACCGTGCTGTATTTCGAAGGCGACACCCATTCGAGCTTTCGCCTGGTGCGGGCCGTGAAGAACCGGTTCGGCGCCGTCAACGAGATCGGCGTGTTCGCGATGACGGAAAAGGGCCTCAAGGGCGTGGCCAACCCCAGCGCGATTTTCCTGTCGCAGCACAGCGAGCCCGTGCCGGGCAGCTGCGTGCTGGTGACGCTGGAAGGCACGCGCCCGATGCTGGTGGAAGTTCAGGCTCTGGTTGACAGCGGCGGCGTCAGCCCGCGACGCCTGTCGGTCGGCCTGGACCGCGATCGCCTTGCCATGCTGCTGGCCGTGCTGCACCGGCACGCCGGCGTCGCCTGCATGGACCAGGATGTGTTCGTCAATGCCGTCGGCGGTGTGCGCATCAGCGAGCCGGCGGCCGACCTGGCCGTCATGCTGGCGATCACGTCGAGCCTGCGCGGCAAGCCGCTGCCCAAGGGGTTCATCGCCTTTGGCGAAGTGGGGCTGGCCGGCGAAGTGCGGCCGGCCCCACGCGGCCAGGAGCGCCTGCGCGAAGCGGCCAAGCTGGGTTTCTCGGTGGCCGTCGTGCCCAAGGCCAACGCGCCCAAGCGGGGAAGCCGCGAAATCGAAGGCCTGACGATCCACGCGGTCGAACGCATCGAGGAGGCGATGGAAGTCGTGCGAGGCCTGGCGTGAAGCGTGCGTACGCACTTGCCACAGGGCGGCCGGGGCGCGGCGCCGCCACAATGCGCGCATGAACCTGCGGCAAATCCTCATGCCGGTGCTGGGCGCGGTCCTGGTCGCCTCGGCCTGGCATCTCTACGGCTGGGGCGGCGTCGCCATCGCCGTGGGCGGCATTGTGATGTGGGTGCTGCTGCATTTCACGCGATTGACGCATGTGCTCAGCCGCGCATCCGAGCGACCGGTGGGTTACGTGGCCAGCGCGGTCATGCTCAATGCCAAGCTCAAGCCCGGGGTCAACCTGCTGCACGTGATGGCCATGACGCAAGCGCTGGGGGAGCGGCTGTCACCCGAAGGCGCGCAGCCCGAGATCTACCGCTGGACCGACGGCGGCGCTTCCAGCGTGACCTGCGAATTCGCGGGCGGCAGGCTCGTGAAATGGACGCTGGCGCGGCCGCCGGAGCAAGCCGGGAACGGCTAGGAGTCTGGGCTCCTAGGTTGCCGACGCGCGCACTTCCCGCTCCGCATCCTTTTCAAAATCGGCATCGGTCGCCGCGCTTTCCACCCAGCGCGGATACATCGCGGTGAAGTCTTCGACGATCCGCGCCACCGGCACATCGTCGAAGCTGCCGCGCTGGTTGACGTACTCCATGTGCAGCCGCCCCTCGCGGTCGTAGGGATGGTAGAGCGAATCGGCCTTGCCGTCCCAGTCCAGCGGCAGGATGCCGAAGCGCTCGCACAAGCTCAGGTTGAAGGCGGGCGTCGCCTTGACCCATTCCCCGTCCAGCCACAATTCGGTGTAGCCGTGCCAGATGTAGAGATCGGTCTGCGCGATATTGCGCATGCGCTCGGTGGACAGGTGGTTGCGCACGTCGGCATAACCGACGCGCGCCGGGATGCCGGCCGCCCGCGCCACCGCCGCCAGCAGTGCCGCCTTGGGCACGCACCAGCCATAGCCGGCTTCGATCACGCGGCTCGCGCGCAGGCCGGCCACGCTGAGGTCGATGCGGTAGGGGTCGTAGCGGAAACCGTCGCGCACCAGGTAATACAGCGCAATGGCGCGCTCTCTCGCTGTTGCGCCGGTCGCGCGCTGCGAGAGAGCGATCACGGCGGGATGATCGCTGTCGATCAGCGCCGTGGGCGCGAGGTGGGCGGGGGTGGGGGCGTTGTCCATCGAGGCAGTCTCCATATTTGCATCCGACTATACGGGCATCGGCGCCCGGGGCCGCCCAAGCCCCTGACGCCAGTGCGGTGCGCGGCCTGCCGGGCATAATCGCCCACGCAAGTTGCCAGTCGCGCCTGGCCAGGAGATATGGATGCCTTGTTACGCGATTGACGATGTCGTGCCGGTGGTGGACCCCAGCGCGTTCGTTCACCCCACGGCCGTCTTGATCGGCGACGTCATCGTCGGCCCCGGCTGTTACGTCGGCCCCTGCGCGAGCCTGCGCGGGGACTTCGGCCGGATCGTGATCGGACCGGGCGCGAACGTGCAGGACGCCTGCATCATCCACGGCTACCCCAAGCAGGACACCGTCGTGGAAGAAAACGGCCACATCGGGCACGGCGCGGTCCTGCACAGCTGCGTGGTGCGGCGCGGTGCGCTGGTGGGCATCAACGCGGTGGTCATGGACGATGTGGAGGTCGGCGAGCAGGCGGTGGTGGCGGCATGCGCATTCGTGCCGGTGGGCAAGCACGTGGCGCCGCGCACCATGGTTGCCGGGATTCCAGCGCGCCTGGTGCGCACGCTGCGCGACGAGGAGCTTCCCTGGTACGAGGAGGGAACGCGGGCTTATCACGACCTGACGGGCCGCTGCCTGGCCTCGATGCGTGAGACCCAGCCGCTGTCCGCCGTCGAGCCGGGCCGGCCGCGGCTGCCGGGAACCAAGGTGGACGGCATCATCGCCACCCGGGATAGCTGGAGCCGGGAAGCTTAAAAGCTGTGGAGTCAGCTTTCAGCGCAGGCTCACGTTTGCGCGAAGCACACGTTACGCCGGAGCTAAAATTGCCGGGTTTCACCCCCCGATCCAACAAAGGAAGTTCCATGACCGCACCCCCTTCGATGGCCGACCGCGACGGCAAGATCTGGATGGACGGCGAGCTGGTGGAGTGGCGCGACGCCAAGGTCCACGTGCTGACTCACACCCTGCACTACGGCTGCGGCGCGTTCGAGGGCGTGCGCGCGTACAACACCGTCGATGGCACTGCCGTGTTCCGCCTGCAGGAGCACACCGACCGGCTGTTCAACAGCGCCAAGATCCTGCGCATGGCGATCCCGTTTTCCAAGGAGCAGGTCAACGAGGTCCAGAAGCAGGTGGTGCGCGCCAACAAGCTGGAAAGCTGCTACATCCGTCCGCTGGCCTGGATCGGCTCGCAGAAGCTGGGCGTCAGTCCCCGCGGCAACCAGATCCACTTGATGGTGGCGGCCTGGGCCTGGGGCGCCTACCTGGGCGAGGAAGGCATGAAGCGCGGCATCCGCGTGAAGACCTCCAGCTACACGCGCCACCACGTCAACATCACGATGACGCAGGCCAAGGCGGTGAGCAACTACACCAACTCGATCCTGGCCAACATGGAGGCGCTGGACGACGGCTACGACGAAGCGTTGCTGCTGGACAGCGCCGGCTTCGTCAGCGAAGGCGCGGGCGAGAACATTTTCGTCATCAAGGACGGTGTGATCTACACGCCCGACCTGTCGGCCGGCGCGCTCAACGGCATCACCCGCAACACCGTGTTCCACATCTGCAAGGACCTCGGCATCGAGATCGTGCAGAAGCGCATCACGCGCGACGAGGTCTACATCGCCGACGAAGCCTTCTTCACCGGCACGGCCGCCGAAGTGACCCCCATCCGCGAACTCGACCGCATCGAGATCGGGGCCGGTTCGCGCGGACCCATCACCGAGAGAATCCAGAGCGCCTTCTTCGATATCGTGAACGGCCGCAATCCCAAGTACGCCCATTGGCTCACCAAGGTCTGATATGTCTGAAACCACCGGCAAGGATTTCGTCGTCGAACTGCTCGCGCGCGATCTCAACGCCAACGGCGGGGTGTTCTGCCCCAGCCCGACGGCCGGCATGAAGCTGTGGAACAGCCATCCGCGCATCTACCTGGACGTCGCCCGCACCGGCGAGGCGAAATGCGCGTACTGCGGCACGGTGTACAAGCTCAAAGACGGCGAGCACTTTGGTGGACATCACTGAAGGCTGACATGGCGGGTTGTCATGCCGGCCTTGAGGAGCCTGCCCCGTACCGATCCGGGGGCATCCACGACTTCCTGGATTGCGGGGCCGGGCCGCAGCGTCATGCCTCGGTCCGTGCATAGTGCAGGCCCGGCATCGGGCTCGCTGCGCTGGACAGCTGCGCGCACCGGGC
>DATMBW010000347.1:0-2308 GCA_035559095.1 Ramlibacter sp. | reverse complement strand
CGATGTGTTCGTGGTCTGGGCCAAGGATGACGAAGGCGCGATCCGCGGGTTCGTGCTGGAAAAAGGCTGGAAGGGCCTGAGCGCCCCGGCCATCCACGGCAAGGTCGGCCTGCGCGCGTCCGTCACCGGGGAGATCGTGATGGACGAGGTGTTCTGTCCGGAAGAAAACGCCTTTCCCGACGTACGCGGCCTGAAGGGGCCGTTTACCTGCCTGAACAGCGCCCGCTACGGCATCGCCTGGGGTGCCATGGGTGCGGCCGAAGACTGCTGGTTCACCGCTCGCCAGTACGTGCTGGACCGCAAGCAGTTCGGCAAGCCGCTGGCAGCCAACCAGCTGATCCAGAAGAAGCTGGCCGATATGCAAACCGAGATCACGCTGGCCCTGCAAGGGTGTCTGCGCCTCGGGCGGATGAAGGACGAGGGCATAGCGGCGGTGGAGATCACCTCCATCATGAAGCGCAACTCCTGCGGCAAGGCGCTGGACGTCGCCCGCATCGCGCGCGACATGTTGGGCGGCAACGGCATCAGTGACGAATTCGGCGTGGCGCGCCACCTGGTGAACCTCGAGGCGGTCAACACCTACGAGGGCACGCACGACGTGCATGCGCTGATCCTGGGGCGCGCCCAGACGGGGATCGCCGCGTTCTGATTTGAACGGCATCCCTTCCTGATCGCGGGCGACATGCAGTCGCGCGTCCGAATGCCGGGCCAAGCCCGGCCCGGGGTTCCCTAGGCAGGCACCGGCCGGGCCCTGAAATACTGGAGCGCGAGCGCGGCGATCACCAGCCCCACGCCCAGCAGGTCCGCCGTGATGCTCGGATAGACCAGGGCGAATCCGGCGATCAACAGCATCGTTCGCTCCAGGAACGTCGTGCGCTTGATCGCCCAGCCCTGGAAGCCTGCCGCCAGCGCGGCCACGCCCAGCGCCGCGGTAAAGGTCACCTCCGCGATCGACCACCAACTGGCGGTTTCCAGCGCCTTGCCCGAACCCATCAGCAGCAGCCCCTGGCCGCTCGGGTCGAGCACGAACATGAACGGCACCAGGAACGCCGGCACGGTGTACTTCCAGCACTGCATGGTGGTCTTGTACGGGTCGCCGCCGGTGATCGCAGCGGCGGCAAAGGGCGACAGCGCGGTGGGGGGCGACACTTCCGACAGCACGGCGTAATAGAAGATGAACATGTGGGCCGCGAAATCGGGGACGCCGAGCTTGGTCAGGGCCGGCGCCGCGATCACCGCGCAGATGATGTAGGAGGCCGTGACGGGCACGGCCAGTCCGACGACCCAGACGACCAGCGAGGTGTAGACGGCGGTCAGCATCAGCGAACCGCCGGCCAGGTCGATCACGATCGAGCTGAACTTCAGGCCCAGCCCGGTCAGCGTGACCACGCCCACGATGATGCCGGCGCCGGCGCACGTGGCCGCCACATTGAGCACGCCGACCGAACCGGCTTCCATGGCCTTGACCAGGTTCGACTGCCACAACTGGCGAAGGATGGGTCCGCGTCCGCGAAAGACGTCGTAGGGAATCAAGGCGCATTCCGGTCGCAGGAAACTGGTCACCGCGGCGACCGCGGTGGCCCAGAAGACCGACAGCACCGGCGAAAACCCCCAGAGCATGAACACCACGATGGAGATCAGCGAGAGGAAATGGAACCAGTACCTGCGGGTCAGGTGCCACACCGAATCGACCTTCTCGAACACGGCCTCGTGCATGCCGTACTTGCGCGCGTCGATCTCAACCATCAGGAACAGCGCCAGGTAGAACAGCAGCGTGGGAATCACCGCCATCAGCAGCACGTCGAGGTACGAGATCTTGAGGAACTCGGCGATGAGGAACGCCGCGGCGCCGAGCACCGGCGGCGAGATGATGGCGCCGAGGCCGCCGGCGGAAAGCAGCCCGCCCGCCGCGTTGCGTTCGTAGCCGACCTTGGCCAGCATCGGCCAGGCCACCGAACCCAGCGTCACCGTGGTCGCCACGCCCGATCCGGAAGGCCCGCCGAGCAGGAACGAGGCCAGCACCACCGTCCGGCCCGCTCCGGTCGGCTTGCCGCCCATGGCCGAGAACGAGAAGTCGATATAGAACTTGCCGGCCCCGGAAAACTGCAGGAAGGCGCCGAAGATCGTGAACAGGATGATCAGCGTTGACGAGACATCCACTGCCACCCCGAAGATCCCCTCCAGCGTCATGTAGAGATGGCCGACCAGGCGCGCCACCTCGTAGCCCTTGTGGGTCCACGGGGGCGGCAAGTAGGCGCCTAACAGCGCATACAGGATGAATGCCCCGGTGATGGCCGGCATGATCCAG
>DATMBW010000346.1:0-4975 GCA_035559095.1 Ramlibacter sp. | reverse complement strand
GCGATGCAAGCCGCGGTGGAAAAGCCGTTCGACCAAGGCTTGCAGGTCGAGGGCGAGCTGTCGTCGCAACTCGAACGAGCCACCGAGGCCAAGGCGCTGCGCCACCTGTTCTATGCCGAGCGCGAAGTTCGCAAGATCCCGGGCCTTGCGCCCGGCATCGCGCCGCGCCCGGTCGCGCACGTCGGCATCGTGGGCGCGGGCACCATGGGCGGCGGTATCGCGATGTGCTGCGCCAACGCCGGAATCCCCGTCACGGTCGTGGATGTCGCGCAGCAAAATCTGGATCGCGGCATGGCGACGGTCCGCAAGAACTACGAACGCTCGGTCGCGCGCGGCAGCCTCAAGCCCGAACAAGCGCAGGAGCGCATCAAGCTGATCACGCCGAGCCTGAATTTTTCGGCGCTGGCCGATGCCGACCTGATCATCGAGGCGGTGTTCGAGAACCTGGCGCTGAAGAAGGAAATCTTCACCAGGCTCGACGTGGTGGCCAGGCCCGGCGCGATCCTCGGCACCAACACTTCGACGCTCGACATCGACGAGATCGCCGCGGTCACACGGCGGCCGCAAGACGTGATCGGGCTGCATTTCTTCAGCCCCGCCAACGTGATGCAGCTGCTGGAAATCGTCCAGGCCGGAAAGACCGCCCCCGACGTCGTGGTCACGGCGCTGGAACTGGCCAAGCGGATCAGGAAGACCGGTGTGGTGGCCAAGGTGTGCTACGGCTTCATCGGCAACCGCATGATGGACCCCTACGGCCGCGAAGCCGAACGCTGCCTGCTGGAGGGCGCCACGCCGGCGGAAGTGGACGGCGCGCTGGAGCAATGGGGCATGGCGATGGGCATCCTCGCGGTGTACGACATGGCGGGGGTCGACATCGGGCATCTGACGCGGGTCGAACGCAAACACCTGCTGCCCGATGACCCAAGTTTTTACCGCCCTTCGGCGATGCTGACCGAACGCGGCTGGCTGGGCCAGAAGGCCGGACGCGGCTATTACCGCTACGACGGCGCCGAGCGCAAGCGCACGCCGGACCCGGAAGTCATCGACCTGCTGCGGCAGGAGGCCGCGCGCCTGGACATCCCGCAACGCAAGCCGACCGCGCAGGAAATCCAGGAGCGTTGCCTGTACGCGATGATCAACGAAGGCGCGCTGTTGCTGGAAGAAGGCATCGCGCTGCGCGCCAGCGACATCGATGTCGTGTACACGGCCGGCTACGGCTTTCCGCGCTATCGCGGCGGCCCGATGTTCTACGCCGACACGGTGGGACTCAAAACAGTCCACGACAAGATCGTCGAGTTCCAGAAAACCCTCGATCCCCAGTACTGGCAGCCGGCCGCGCTGCTGAAGAAACTGGCGCTCGCCGGTTCCAGTTTCGCGCAGTGGCAAGCCGGGCAATCCCGCTAACTCAAGGAAACATCATGGCTCACGCATTCATTCCCTACGGCATTTACTGGTCCACCCCATTCGCCAAATGGCAGGGGCCGATCGCCCACCTGAACAGCCTGCGGCTGGCCGCGAACACCGGCAAGCAGGCACTGGAGGCCAAGCGGTTCCCGATGCAACGCATCGACCACGCGATCCTCGGCCACACCAACCCGCAACTCGGCAGCTTCTACGGCCTGCCTTATGTCACGGGCATGATGGGTTTGGAGAACGTGGCGGGCCCCACGGTGCAGCAGGCTTGCGCCACCAGCGCCCGCGCTCTGCAGATGGCTGCCGCCGAGGTGGCCGACGGCTCGGCCCAGTGCTCCCTGCTGATCACCACGGACCGCTGCTCGAACGGCCCGATCGTCTATTACCCCGATCCGGGTGCGCCGGGGGGCACCGGATACACCGAGCGCTGGGTGCTGGACAACTTTGCGCACGACCCGCATGCGAAAAACGCGATGATCGACACCGCCGAAAACGTGGCCGCGAAGTTCGGCGCCAGCACCGCCCAGCAACATGAGGTCGCGCTGGCGCGCTACGCCCAGTACCAGCAGGCGCTGGCGAACGATCGGGCCTTCCAGCGCCGCTACATGGTCGACGTGCCGATCACCGACGCCGGGTTCCGCAAGCAGACGGGAACGCTTTCCAGCGACGACGGCATATTCCCAACCACCCCCGAAGGCCTCGCCAAGCTCAAGCCGGTGAAGCCCAACGGCACCGTCACCTTCGGCTCGCAGACGCATCCGGCGGACGGGAACGCAGGCGCCATCGTCACCACACGCGAGATCGCGCGCGAAGTGTCGCTCGACCCGAAGATCGAGGTGGAATTGCTCGGCTTCGGCCAGGCCAGGGTCGAGAAAGGCCACATGCCGATGGCGGTTGCGCCGGCCGCGATGGCGGCGCTGAAGAATGCCGGGCTCGCGCTCAAGGACGTCGATGCGGTCAAGACACACAACCCCTTCGCCGTGAACGACATCGCATTCGCGCGCGAAACCGGCTTTCCGCTGGAAAAAATGAACAACTACGGCTGCTCGCTGATCTGGGGCCATCCGCAGGGACCGACCGGCCTGCGCAGCGTGATCGAACTGATCGAGGAACTGGCTCTGCGTGGTGGCGGCGTCGGCTTGTTCGGCGGCTGCGCCGCGGGCGATTCCGGGGTCGCGCTGGTGCTGCGCGTGGGCAGCCAGAAGTGATTCCATGGTCGCGCTGAGGCCAGGACGGCAGCCTCGACGGCGCGGTAGTCGGCCGGTAGCGGCCGCCGGCGCCGGCGTGGGCCTGGACGCGAACGGCCGCTTATGGCGTTTCAGGAATCCCTAGGGGTAAGTCCTAGGACGATTCGCTTGAATTGGTTATTGTTTATAACAATAATCGCGTCCACTCCATGCCGTCCATGAGTAAGAAAGACCCTCATCTCAACGTTTCGGACGGGCTGCCCGGCATGGGACAGGGCGCATCGGCGGCCAAGGACGGGCGGCACGCGTTCCTTCCGTGCCGCCGCGCCGGCCAAGCATCGAAAGCCTGAGATGAACCCGCCGAAGTACCGGGCCTTGCAGTTCCCCGTCACGCGCGTCGCGCTGCGTGAAGGCGCAGGCGGCGCGCGCTACATGAAAGCCGACCAGCCGCTGGCCGACTACCCGCCGCGCCTGACCGACCGCCTGGTGCACTGGGCCCGGGTCGAACCCGACCGCACCTTCATCGCCCGCCGCACCCGCGAGCCCGACGGCAGGACCGGCGCGTGGCGCCACGTTTCCTACAAGGAAGCGCTGGACAGCGCCCGCCGCATCGGCCAGGCGCTGATCGACCGCGGACTGGGGGCGCAGCGCCCGGTCGCGATCCTCAGCGAGAACGACCTTGAGCATGCGCTGCTGGCGCTGGGTTGTATGTACGCCGGAGTGACCTATTGCCCCGTTTCCCCCGCGTACTCGACCATCAGCCAGGACTTCGACAAGCTGCGCCACGCGCTGGAGATCCTGACCCCGGGCCTGGTGTTCGCCGCCGATGCGGCGCGCTACGGCAAGGCCATTGCGGCCACCGTCCGGCCGGATGTCGAGGTGGTGCATGCGACCCCCCCATCCGTTCGCGCCGACCTCGTCGAAGCGCTCGCAAGAACTTCGACAGGGCATGCCCTGAGCTTGTCCAAGGGCTCGGTCCGAACGGTATCCACATTCGGCGACCTGCTCGCCACCGCGCCGACACCCGCCGTGGATGAGGCCATGCGGTCCACCGGACCGGACACCATCGCGAAATTCCTGTTCACCTCAGGATCGACCCGGTTGCCCAAGGCGGTGATCAACACCCACCGCATGTGGTGCGCCAACCTGCAGCAGATGCGCCAGTCGATGCCGGTGCTGGCCGACGAGCCGCCGGTGCTGGTCGACTGGCTGCCCTGGAACCATACCTTCGGCGGCAACCACAACTTCGGCCTGACGCTCTACAACGGCGGCACGCTCTACATCGACGACGGCAAGCCGGTCCCGGCCCTCGTGGGCGAGACGCTGCGCAACCTGCGCGAGATCGCGCCGACGGTCTATTTCAACGTGCCCACCGGCTTCGAGGCGATCGCCAACGCCATGAAGACGGACGACGTCCTGCGCCGCAATCTGCTCTCGCGCGTGAGGATGTTCTTCTATGCCGGCGCGGCGCTGGCCCAACCGGTGTGGGACACCTTGCACGAGGTGCAGGAGCGCGAGATCGGCGAGCGCATCGTCATGGGCACGGGCCTGGGCATGACCGAATCGGCGCCCTTCGCCATCTTCATCACCAACCCGAATGTGAAGGCCGGCTACGTGGGCGTCCCCACTCCGGGGCTCGAACTGAAGCTGGTGCCCCTGGGCGGCAAGACCGAGGTGCGCTACAAGGGCCCCAACGTCACCCCGGGCTACTGGCGCAACGAGGCGGCGACGCGGGAAAGCTTCGACGAGGAAGGTTTCTTTCGCACCGGCGACGCAGTGCAGTGGATCGACGAGCGCGACGTGCACCAGGGACTGAAGTTCGACGGCCGGATCGCCGAGGACTTCAAGCTCGGCACCGGCACCTTCGTCAGCGTCGGGCCGCTGCGCGCGAGGATCATCGCCGCCGGGGCACCGTATGTGCAGGACGCCGTGATCACCGGCATCAACCTGCGCGAAGTCGGCGCCCTGATCTTCCCCACGCCGGCCGTGCGGAAACTGGCCGCGCTGCCGGACGATACCCCGTTGAAAGAAGTGCTCGAAAGTGATGCGGTGCAGGCGCATTTCCGGAAAGTCGTCGACGGCCTCGCCGCCACCGCCACCGGTAGCGCCAATCGCGTCGCCCGGCTGCACCTGATGCACGAGCCGCCCTCGATCGACAAGGGCGAAGTCACCGACAAGGGTTCGATCAACCAGGCCGCGGTGCTCAAGCACCGCGAGGCCCTCGTGAATGCGCTGCACGAGGGCACTTTGCCCTTCACCATCCAGCCGCAAGGAGAGCACACATGAATATCCAGGGACAAGCCGCGCTCGTGACCGGCGGCGCCTCGGGCCTGGGCGAAGCCACGGCACGCGAACTCGCGCGCCTGGGCGCCAAG
>DATMBW010000345.1:0-3781 GCA_035559095.1 Ramlibacter sp. | reverse complement strand
TGTTGGGCAGGTGGACCGGCACCGGCTGTGCTGTGAACCCCTCGCCCCGGTTCATCGCCAACGCAAGTATGGCGAGTTGCCGTGACTGCGGGTCGCCGCGCTCGCCGATGGTCGCAATCGCGTTGAAGCGCGCCTCCTCGGCCCGCGCCTTGGCGATCTCCACCGCCTGCTGGCTGGTGATGGTGAGCCGATAGCTCTCCAACTGGATCGCGTAGTTGGGGTCGAGGGTGGTTTGGCACCCCGCCAACACACACGCCACACCGGCCAGCAGTCGTTGCATGTTGCCCCCTATGCGCGCATCTGCGCGTCCCAGGCCGCTTCCAACTCGTCGCGCAACGACATCGCGCCGCGCCCGGTGCTGTTGGTCATCGCCCCGGCCCCCGGCGAGTAGCCGCCCTGCGTGGCGCGCGCCGCACCGTAACGCTGGCTGGCAAGCTGGCGCTCCTGGGCGGCGGCGACGTTACGCCGCTCGACCTCGGCTGCCACCTCGGGCACCAGTTTCAGCGACTGCTGGTAGGCGGTGTCGAGGTCGGGGGCCAGCCCGGCGCGGATCAGCCGCCCCATCGCCTGCCGAACATACGGGAAGAACTCGTGCTGCTCGGCGAACTGGCCGATCTCGTAGCCAACCTGCTGCTCCTGGCCGAAGTTGCCGTAGGCCTGCTGCTCCATCGCCTGGTGGCGCAAGGTGGCCGCCTCGGCCTGCGCGCGGGCCAGGTCGGGGTTGATGCCGGTGGTGAAGTCGACCCCGTACTGGTGCGCCAACTGGAGAAACAGCGCCTTCCTATACTCGGGCTCGCTGGTGCGCAGCGCGTAGGCGGTTTGCAGCAGCGTGCGCATCGCCGAGATCGGCGTCGCACCCTCCTGCTGGAGAATTTCCTGGTAGGGCACGAACTCGGAGAGGATGCCCTCGGCCACGTCGCGCACCTGTGCCGCGCGCTGGAAGCCGTCCTGAAGTTGGCGCTCACGCTCGTGCACATACGCGCGCGCCTCGGGGTCGGTGATCTTGTCCCAGAGGCCTGCTTTTTCCGGCTTCCACGACGGCGGCGGCCTCGCTGCATCGTCGTCACCCGCCGGGGCGGGCTTCTTGGGGTCGGTGAAGCGCGGAATGTCCTCCTGGGACAGCGCAGGCTTCGCGAACTTGCCGTCCGCGCCGCGTTGGCGGCCCCCCGGCGCGGATTCGGGCGCAGTCGAGGGAGAATCGCTTGCACCACCGGGTTTAGTCGGCGCGGGCGTTCCGCTCGGGGAACCAGCGTCGAAATTCTCCTCCAGCGCGTCGCGCAGCGAGGTGTCGGGCTGCGGCAGCGCATCCGGCGCTTTGCTGTCGGGCGGCAGCGCGTCGAAATTGAGGGCGTCGAAAGTTGGGGGCATAGGTCTCCTGAAAAGCGTGTGTTAGCGGCGCTAGATGCGCAATTTCGGCACGTTGACCACGCCGAACAGCGCCCCGAGCAGCCAAAGGACGATGACGAGCGCCAAAACCGCCTTGGCGACCATCGCGAAGGGGGGTGGCAGCGGAAATTGGCCGATCAACCAGTACAAAAGGCCGAACACCAGGCCAACAATCAAAACGGTGACGAGCAGCGAGATCAGGTCCATAGGTTCCCCTCGGTTAGTCGCGACATTTACGGCCACGCATCGACTTGTTGGTGTACTCCCAGAGTTGCTCGCGTAGCTGACGGCGCTCGCGCTCCTGCGCGACCACGCTCACCGAGCGGGTGTTGCCCGCCAGGTCGGCGGTGGGCACCACATTGTGCTGGCGGCAGTGGTTCTCGTAGGCGCGCCGCCCCTCGACCACGGTGCCGGTGATCGGCGACACGAACGGCGGTATGTCGTCGCGGACGTAGTGGTACTCCTCGTTCAAGTCGCGGTTGATCTCGACCATGCGGTCCAGCGCCGCGTCGTAGCGGAAGCTGCGGCGGCTCATTTCTTCGCCACCTTGGCCGCCTTGGCAGCCTGCTCGCGCTTGAACGCCGCATCCTCCTCCTGCATGACCAGGTCAAGCTCGTGCTGCTCCTGGGCACGCTCCTGGGTGATGTCATTGGAAGCCGCCTCGCGCTGCTCGCCAGCCACCGCCACCATCGCGTCGGTTTCCATCTGCTGGGCCGCCGTTTGTTGCTTGATCTGCGCGTCGATCTGCGCGGCCTCCGCCTTGGCCGCACTCTCCTGCTGCATGGCGGCCATTTTCAGGTCGAACTCCTGCTGCATCAGTTGCAGCTTGAGTTGACCCTCCTGCTGCATCTGCTGGAGTTTCACCTGCGCCTCCTGCTGGAGCATGGAGAGCCTGGCCTGCGCCTCCTGCTGGCTGATTTGCGCGTCGGCCTGCATCTTTTGGATGTCGGCCTGGGTCTTGGCTTGCAGCGCCTGCATCTTGGCCTGCTCGGCCTGCATTTTCGGATCGGGCTCCTTGGGGGGAGGCGGGGCCGAGGCTAGCTGGCTCAGGGCCTGCTCGATTTGTCCCTCCATCTCGCGCCCGGCCTTGAAAGTGCGCACGTTGAACAGCATCAGCGAGTTCATCAACGGCCCCAGCGCCGGATTGCTCTGCACGGCGGGCAGCGCCTGCTGCATGAACTGGGTCAAGGCAGTCAAGAACGCGATGCGTTGCTCGCGCTCCATCGCCACCTCGTCGTCGATGAAGCTCTCCACGTCGACCCGCACGCGAAAGTCGGACATCGGCGTTTGCCGGATCAGCGCCAGCGCCTGCATCAGCACCGGCACCGGGGACGGTGGCGGCGGCGCGGGTGCCGCCGGAACGGGCGGTGGCCCCATGCCCGGCGGTGGGGGGCCGGGCGGTGGCTCCATGCCCGGCGGCGGCATTGGGGGGCCACCCATCGGCTGGGGCGTCATTGCGGTCCTCCCGGCGGGCCAGCCATTGGACCCGGAGGGCCGGGTGCTGGCATTGGTGGCGGGCCGGGGGATGCGGGTGCCCCAGCCGGGGGCGGCATTGGCGGGGCGGGCGGCGTGGCGCTTTGCAGCACCTGCTGCCCGTCCCAGGTCTGCATGATGCCACTTTGCGCGATCAAGCTCTCATTGCGGAACAGCGTGCAGACGACGTGGCCCATCATCTCCACCGCGTCGTCGCAAAAGCGCGCGTACTCCTCGCGCAAGTCGTCCAGGCGCACGCTGATGTACTGCTCCTGCATCTTGGCTTCCGCAGCGGTGCCACCCGTGGACGCGCCGCGCATGATCTCGCCGATGCCGGTGATCTCGTAGACCTGACTTTTCAGTTGCTCGAAACGCTCGCCCAAGATTTTCAGCGTGTTGACCACCTGCTCGATGGGCAGCCAGTCCATCACGCCCTTGACGCCGCCTTTTTCCGCGAAGGCGGCCCAGGTGTCGACCGGAATCAACTGGTTCTCGACCGCCTCGTTCAACATGCGCTGCACGCCTTCCTGCGTCGAGTCGTAGACGCCCACCAACTTACACGCCTTGGTTAGCATGTGCATACGCTCCGACAGCACATCCAACTGCAAGGCCTGGTCCTGGTACTGCGCGTAGAAGGGCACCGGCAACAAATTCCCCGTGGTGCAGTTGGCAAGGAGGGGACGCGGGCACGGGAAGAAGCCCGGCAGCTTCAGCGGGTCGTCGATGATGTCCAAGGGGGCGTCCAGGTGGTCCTTGGACACCCAGGTCACGGTGCGGCGCACCTTGTCCCACACCTCGTACACGGCGGCCTTGTTGAACACGCCGTGCTTGGGCTGATCGGAGTCCGCGCCGTCACGGGTGCGGGCGGTGGTGTTGGCCTTGACGCTGCACGGCAGCGCCTCGGCGACCTCCTTGCCGAAGC
>DATMBW010000344.1:0-3496 GCA_035559095.1 Ramlibacter sp. | reverse complement strand
AGCTCGCCCGCCGCGTACGCTTCGGCGTGGATGTAAGTGATCTCCTTGAGCTTGAGCGCGCCTTCAAGCGCGATCGGGTAGTGCAGCCCGCGGCCAAGAAACAGGGCATTTTCCTTGCCGGCGAAATCCTCGGACCAGCTGATGATCTGGGGCTCCAGCGCCAGCACGGCGGACAGCGCGGCCGGCAAGTGGCGCATCGCCTTCAGGTGGGCGGCCTCCTGTGACTCGGTCAAACGTCCCTTCGCCTGCGCCAGCGCCAGCGTGAGCAGGAACAAACCCGCGAGCTGTGTCGTGAAGGCCTTGGTCGAAGCAACGCCGATCTCGACGCCGGCCCGCGTGATGTAGCAGAGCTTGCACTCGCGCACCATGGCCGAAGTGGCCACGTTGCATACCGTCAGCGTGTGCGTCATCCCCAGGCTCTGGGCATGCCGCAACGCAGCCAGCGTGTCGGCGGTTTCGCCCGACTGGCTGATGGTCACCACCAGGGTGGCCGGATCGGGCACCGTGTCGCGGTAGCGGTATTCGCTGGCAATCTCGACCTGCGTCGGAATCTTCGCGATGCCCTCGAGCCAGTACTTGGCCGTGCAGCCGCTGTAGTAGCTGGTGCCGCAGGCCAGGATCAGCACCGAATCGATTTCCTTGAATACCCGCCACGCACTGGCGCCCGTGCCCTTCTCGCCGGGTCCATCGAACAACTCGGGCACCACGGCTTGCACGCCTTCGAGCGTGTCGGCCACCGCGCGCGGCTGCTCGAAGATCTCTTTTTGCATGTAGTGACGGTACGGCCCGAGTTCGGCTGCGCCGCTGTGGGCGTGCACGGTCTTCACGGCGCGAACGACCGACTTGCGCTCCTTGTCGATCACCCAGTACTTGCCCAGCTGCACATCGACCACATCGCCCTCCTCCAGGTACACGATCTGGTCGGTCACGCCGGCCAGGGCCATCGCGTCGCTGGCCAGGAAGTTTTCGCCGCCTTCGCTGCCCACGCCCAGGATCAGGGGCGAGCCGGCGCGGGCGCCCACCACGCGCAACGGCTCGTCCTTGCAGAACACGGCGATGGCATAAGCGCCGTGCAACTGTCCCACGGCAGCCCTGACGGCTTCGAACAGGTCGCCTTCGTACACGCTGTCGATCAGGTGGCAGATCACCTCGGTGTCGGTCTGGCTGGCAAAGACGTAGCCCTTGGCCTGGAGCGCCGCGCGCAGTTCCTGGTGGTTCTCGATGATGCCGTTGTGGACCAGCGCGATGCGCCCCGCCTTGGCGCAGGCGTCCGCGCCCGGTCCGTGGCTGAAATGGGGATGGGCGTTGTGCACGGCCGGCGCGCCATGCGTGGCCCATCGGGTATGGGCGATGCCGGTGGTCCCCTGCAGGTGCTCGTGTTCAACCTGAGCCAGCAACTCGGCCACCCGGGCGGTGCTGCGCGCGCGCTTCAAACCCGCCGCATGCACGGCCACCCCGCAGGAGTCGTAGCCGCGGTATTCCAGACGCTGCAAGCCTTGCACGAGGATCGGGACGATGTTGCGGGTGGAGACGGCGCCGACGATGCCACACATGGAAAAGCTCCCCTTGATACTGGATCGGAGACTGTGGGGCCTTGACCGGAAAATATGCGGTCTAAATTCAACTATTTGCGGAATTTAATTTCTCATTCTGTTTATCCAGAAATATAATTTCTCCATGGTAAACATTTCAGAAGAATCGTTCACGCTCGATGCCATCGATCTGGCGCTGCTCGATCAACTCCAGACTGATGCATCACTCAGCAACCAGGACTTGGCGCACCGCGTGCACGTCTCGCCGCCCACCTGCCTGCGCCGGGTCAAGCGCCTGCGCGAGGCCGGCTTGATCGAGCGCCAGATCGCCGTCCTGAGCGGCGACCGGCTGGCGCCGCTCCTGGGGCACGGGCTGCAGGCGGTGGTCGAAGTCTCGCTGGACCGGCAGGGAGACAAGGAACAGGAAGCATTCGAATCGCGCGTGGTGCGCGATGACGCGGTACAGCAGTGCTACCGCGTCTCACCGGGACCCGATTTCATCCTGGTAGTGCACACGCGCGACATGCCGGACTATCTGGCGCTGGCGCAGCGTCTTTTCACCTCGGACGCCAACGTGCGCAATGTCAAGGCATTTTTCTCGCTGCGGCGCGCCAAGTTCTGGCCGGCCGTGCCCCTGGCACGGCGGCGCGACTGAGCGCGGCCGGAGAACGCGTTACTTGCCGGCCTTCTTCGGGCGCTTCCAGTTCGCGATGCTCACCTGACGGCCGCGCGCCACCGACAGCGCGCCGGGCGGCGTGTCCTTCGTGATGGTGGAGCTGGCGCCCACGGTGCCGCCGCGGCCGACAGTCACGGGAGCCACCAGCACGCTGTTGCTGCCGATGTGCACATCCTCCTCGATCACGGTGCGGTACTTGTTGGCGCCGTCGTAGTTGGCGGTGATCGAACCGGCGCCGTAGTTGACACGCTCGCCCACCGTGGCATCGCCCAGGTAGGCCAGGTGATTGGCTTTGGCCCCACGCGCCAGGCTGGAGTTCTTGATCTCCACGAAGTTGCCGACATGCACTTCCGGCCCCAGTTGCGCGCCCGGTCGCAGCCGCGCGAACGGGCCGACCAGGGCGCCCTCGCCGATGTGCACGCCCGCTTTCTCGCCGTCGATATGGGTGAAAGGATGAATCACCGCACCGGCCGAAATGCCGGCATTGGCGATCACGCAGTTGGCGCCGATGCGAACGCCTTCGCCCAGCGAAACGCGGCCTTCGAACACGCAATTGACGTCGATCTCCACATCCTGCGCGCAGGTGAGCTGCCCGCGCACATCGAACCGGGCGGGATCGGCGATGCGAACGCCCTGCTCCATCAACGCCTGCGCCTGCCGCAGCTGGAAGGCCCGCTCCAATGCGGCGAGCTGGGCTGGGCTGTTGATGCCGTCGACCTGCAACCGGTCGTCGATCCTGACTGCCGCCACGTCGGCTCCCTCCTGGACCGCAAGCGCGACGATGTCGGTCAGGTAGTACTCGCCCTGCGCGTTGTCGTTGGTCAGGCGAGCCAGCCAGCGCTTGAGCAAGTTGCCAGGCAGCGCCATGAAGCCGGTGTAGACCTCGGTGATGCGCAGCTGCTCCGCGCCGGCGTCCTTCTGTTCCACGATGGCCCGGACAGCCTCGCCGGCGCGCACGATGCGGCCGTAGCCTGCGGGGTCGGGCATCTCCACGCTCAGCAGGGCCAACGCGCGGCCGCCGCTGCGGTCGATGAGCCTTTGCAGCGTCGCCGGTTCGATCAGGGGCACGTCGCCGTTCAGGATCAGGGTGGTGCCTTCGTCGGGCAGCACCGGCACCGCCTGCTGCACCGCGTGACCGGTCCCGAGCTGCGGCTCCTGGCGCACGAACAGCGGAACGGCAGTGCCGCGCGACCGGGCCCAGTGCGTCAACGCGGCCTCGACGTCGGCGGCGCCATTGCCGGTGACCACTACGATCCGGCGCGCCTGCAGCAGGGCCGCCGTCTCGGCC
>DATMBW010000343.1:0-2159 GCA_035559095.1 Ramlibacter sp. | reverse complement strand
TTACTTTCGCCGGTCTTGCTCACCCCCTCGACCGCGAATGGGTGGGGTCTTTGCGCTTATATACTCTCGAGGTTGGCCAATCGTCTCCGCCCCTCTTCCTGGGGGCTACGAGGAAGCAACGCAGCGGAGGCACCGCTCGCGTGGTGCCTCTAGCACGTTACTCAATCGAAACAACGTAGGAGAAATCAAAAATGACAGGCAATTCGGCGCTGATCCTGGCGCTCGTGTGCGGCTTCGCGGCCGTCGCGTACGGCTTCTGGGCGCGCGGCTGGATACTTTCCCAGGACGCGGGCAATCCCCGCATGCAGGAGATATCGGCCGCCATCCAGGCCGGTGCGGCGGCCTACCTGGCGCGCCAGTACAAGACCATCAGCATGGCCGGCGTGGTGCTCGCGGTCCTGATCGGCGTCTTCCTGGACTCGACAACGGCCATCGGCTTCATCATCGGCGCCGTGCTGTCGGGCGCATGCGGCTTCATCGGGATGAACGTCTCGGTCCGCGCCAACGTGCGCACCGCCCAGGCGGCGACCCGCGGCATCGGCCCGGCGCTGGACGTCGCGTTCCGCGGCGGCGCCATCACCGGCATGCTCGTGGTCGGACTCGGCCTGCTGGGCGTGGCCGGGTTCTACTGGTTCCTGGTCGGCAACGGCGTCCTGACGCCTGACCGCAAGCTGGCCAACCTGCTGAACCCGCTGATCGGCTTTGCCTTCGGTGCGTCGCTGATCTCGATCTTCGCGCGTCTGGGCGGCGGCATCTTCACCAAGGGCGCCGACGTCGGCGCGGACCTGGTGGGCAAGGTGGAAGCCGGCATCCCCGAGGATGATCCGCGCAACCCGGCGGTGATCGCCGACAACGTGGGCGACAACGTCGGCGACTGCGCCGGCATGGCCGCGGACTTGTTCGAAACCTACGCCGTGACGCTGATCGCCACGATGGTGCTGGGCGCCCTGCTGATCGCCAGCGCGCCGACCAATGCGGTGCTGTACCCGCTGGCGCTGGGCGGCGTGTCGATCATCGCCTCCATCATCGGCACGTTCTTCGTGAAGGCCTCTCCCGGCATGAAGAACGTGATGCCCGCCCTGTACAAGGGCCTGGCGATCGCCGGCGTGCTGTCGCTGATCGCCTTCTACTTTGTGACGGTGTGGCTGATGCCGGACAACGCGATCACCGCGACCGGCACCCAGATGCGCCTGTTCGGCGCCTGCGCCGTCGGCCTGATCCTGACCGGCGCGCTGGTCTGGATCACCGAGTTCTACACCGGAACGCAGTACTCTCCGGTGCGCCACATCGCCGAGGCGTCCACCACCGGGCACGGCACCAACATCATCGCGGGCCTGGGCGTCTCGATGCGTTCCACCGCCTGGCCGGTGCTGTTCGTCTGCATCGCGATCATGGTCTCTTTCTGGCTTGCCGGCCTGTACGGCATCGCGGTGGCCGCGACCTCCATGCTGAGCATGGCGGGCATCGTGGTGGCGCTGGACGCCTATGGCCCGATCACCGACAACGCCGGCGGCATCGCCGAGATGGCCGACCTGCCCTCCAGCGTGCGCGACATCACTGACCCCCTGGACGCAGTGGGCAACACGACCAAGGCGGTGACCAAGGGCTATGCCATCGGTTCCGCCGGCCTGGCCGCGCTGGTGCTGTTCGCCGACTACACCCACAAGCTGGAGACCTACGGTCGTTCGATCAGCTTCGACTTGTCGGATCCGATGGTGATCGTGGGCCTGTTCATCGGCGGCCTGATCCCCTACCTGTTCGGCGCCATGGCCATGGAAGCCGTGGGCCGCGCTGCCGGTTCGGTGGTGATCGAGGTTCGCCGCCAGTTCCGCGAGATCAAGGGCATCATGGAAGGCACGGCCAAGCCTGAATACGGCGTTGCCGTGGACATGCTGACCAAGGCGGCGATCAAGGAAATGATGATCCCCTCGCTGCTGCCCGTGGTCGTCCCGATCCTGGTCGGCCTGATCCTGGGCCCGAAGGCCCTGGGCGGCCTGCTGATGGGCACCATCGTGACGGGCCTCTTCGTCGCTATTTCCATGTGCACCGGTGGCGGCGCCTGGGACAACGCAAAGAAGTACATCGAGGACGGCAACCACGGCGGCAAGGGCTCCGAGGCCCACAAGGCCGCGGTCACCGGCGACACCGTGGGTGACCCC
>DATMBW010000342.1:0-2954 GCA_035559095.1 Ramlibacter sp. | reverse complement strand
TAATAAGTGTCGCATTATGAGCTATGACGTGCCATTGGGGAGGCCTTTACCACACGCGGCTCATTGGTTTGCCGCCGAGTAGCCCGCTGACCCGGGCGCCGAGCTGGTCGGTCCGCGCCGGCGCTGACCATCTTGCGCTGCGGGGGCGCGGTAGCGTAGGAAATCGCCCGACGGAAAGTCGGCGCCTTCGCCGAAGGAGCGTGCCGGTGAGGGCGCGGAAAAATGTCTTCACAAACTTGCATGGCCCCGATCGACACCACGCCTCATGGCGGCGAAATAATGCAGCCGCCGGAACGCCCCTTTCCCGAGCCCAAACCGGCCCAGGAAAGCGACGGGTTCGTGCGCGGCAGTCAAGTCGCGGATGAGGCCGCGGATGAGCCCGATATCGGGCACCGGCCGGCGCTGCCCGAACATCCCGAGCGGATGGCGGTGGACATCGAGGATGAAGAAGCCGACCCGGTCATCGAGAGCGGCCCCGGCATCGACGACGGCTTGAAAGAGCTTGGAGAAGCAGCGAGGCTGAGCAACATGGATCCCGAAGTTCCATCACCCGAACCGGTGCCGCCCTTCATCAACCCGGACCCACAGCCCAACGACCCGAAGCCCAAGGCACCGCCGGCGGAAGATGAGCCCGGCCGGCGCCCCGTACCTGTGGAATTGCCCGGGAAACCGGGAATGCCCGAACGCGCCTGATCCAAGGCTTCCCGCGCGCCTGGGATCGGCTAGTCGCGCGTGACGCGCACGAGTTCCTCGCGGGACGTAAGGCCTTCGCGCACCAGACGCTCGCCGTCGTCGCGCATGAGTGTCATGCCGGCCTTCAGCGCGGCGCTGCGGATTGCGGCCTCGGCGGCGCGGTTGTGGATTTGCGCGCGGATGTCTTCGTCGGCAATCATGAGCTCGAAAACGCCGGTGCGCCCCTGATAGCCGGTTTGCCCGCATTCCCGGCAGCCTCGAGGCGTCCAGGCGCCGCCGCTTTCCACGCGGCAGTGCGGACAGAGCTTCCGCACCAGACGCTGCGCCAGCACGCCCAGCAGTGAAGAGCTGAGCAGGAAGGGCTCCACGCCCATGTCGATCAGCCGGTTCACGGCGCTGGCGGCGTCGTTGGTGTGCAGCGTGGCCAGCACGAGGTGGCCCGTGAGCGAGGCCTGGATCGCGATCTGCGCGGTTTCGAAATCGCGAATCTCGCCGATCATGATGATGTCGGGATCCTGGCGCAGGATCGCGCGCAAGGCTTTCGCGAAATCGAGATCGATCTTGGCGTTGACCTGGGTCTGGCCGATGCCGGGCAGCTCGTACTCGATCGGGTCTTCCACCGTCATGATGTTGCTGCTGCCGGCGTCCAGCCGGCCCAGCGAGGCGTACAGCGTGGTGGTCTTGCCCGAGCCGGTGGGGCCGGTCACCAGGATGATGCCATGCGGCTGGGCGATCAGCCCGAGGAAGCGGCTCAGCACATCGCCGGTCATGCCCACCGCCTCGAGGCTCAGCTTGCTCTCGCTCTTGTCCAGCAGGCGCAGCACGGCGCGCTCGCCGTGCGCGCTGGGCAAGGTGGAGACGCGCACGTCCACCGCCCGCGTGCCGATGCGCAGGCTGATGCGGCCGTCCTGGGGCAGCCGCTTTTCCGCGATGTCGAGCTCGGCCATGATCTTCAGCCGCGAGATCAGCGCCGCGTGCAGCGCGCGGTTGGGCTGGACCACTTCGCGCAGCGTGCCGTCCACGCGGAAGCGCACGCTGGAATGGCGCTCGTAGGGCTCGATGTGGATGTCGCTCGCGCCGTCGCGGGCGGCCTGCGTGAGCAGCGCGTTGAGCATGCGGATGATGGGTGCGTCGTCGCTGGTTTCCAGCAGGTCTTCCACCGCAGGCAACTCCTGCATCATGCGCGACAGGTCGGCGTCGTTCTGCACTTCGCTCACCACGGTGGCCGCGCTCGACTCGCCCTGCGCGTAGGCGGCGCTGATGCGCTGGGCCAGGTCGGCCGGATCGAGCAGCTGCAGCGAGCGCACCCCGTACTTGCGAACGACCTCGCCCAGCGCCGGGGTCGCCGGCGCTGGGGCGTACCACAGCGTCAGGTCCTGGCCGTCTACCTCCAGCAGCAACTGGTTGCCGCGCGCGAACGCGTAGGGCAGCGGATACCGCATCGGTTTACTGGCCCAGGGGCGCCGGCATCTGCGCCGGCGCAGGAACGGCGGCGGGTTCCAGTCGGCGCAGCGCCGGCAGCAAGGGCCCCGCGTTGACCGGCACCACGACGCTGGAAGGCGGCTGCGCCGCTTCCTGCTTGCCGCGCATCAGGTCGTAGCGGTCGAGCGAGAGCACGTCGCTTTGCGCGGTATCGCGCACGACGACCGGTCGCAGAAACACCATCAGGTTGCTCTTCTTGCGCTGTCGCCGCTCGCCCTTGAACAGGTTGCCGAAGAGTGGCACATCGCCGAGCACCGGAATTTTCTCCTGGCTGGCGCTAAAGTCGTCCTGCAGCAGGCCGCCCAGCACCACGATGGACCCGTCGTCCACCAGCACGCTGGACTCGATCGAGCGCTTGTTGGTGATCAGGCCGCTGGCGGACACGATCGACGTCGGGTCGACGTTGGAGACTTCCTGGAAGATCTGCATCTTGATCGTGCCGTTCTCGCTGATCTGCGGCTTGACCCGCAGGGTCAGTCCCACATCTTTGCGTTCGATGGTCTGGAACGGATTCACGGTGCCGCCCGTGCCCGTGGTGGTGTTGGTGTACTGGCCGGTGACGAAGGGCACGTTCTGGCCGATCACGATCTTGGCCTCCTCGTTGTCCAGCGTCAGCAGATTGGGCGTCGACAGGATGTTGCCGTCGGCGTTGGTCTCGAGGAAACGCGCCAGCGCGGCCAGCACGAACGTGCCGTTGATATCGCGCACCAGTCCCAGGTTGATGCCGGTCGACGGCTTGACGGTCCCGCTGGCCACGCCCTGCTGCAGGTTGATGATGT
>DATMBW010000341.1:0-4028 GCA_035559095.1 Ramlibacter sp. | reverse complement strand
GAACTGCTTGCGCGTGTTCAGGTAGTCCACCGTGACGTCCATCGTCTTGTCCAGCACGCCCACCGCTTCGGCGCAGGCGGCGGCGATGCCGATATCGGCCGCGTGCTCGAGCGCCGTCAGCCCCTCCGGCGTGACCAGCGTGGCGGGCGCCGACTTGAACGTCACTTCGGCGGCGCGCCCGCCCTCCTGGGTGCCGTAGCCGCGCGCGGCGACGCCGGCCGCGCCGCGCTCGACCAGGAACAGCGCGATCTTGCCGCCGACCGTGGCCGGCACCAGAAACGCGTCGGCCTTGTCGCCGGCCGGAACGACGCTCTTGGCGCCGGTGACGGTCCAGGCGTTACCGGCCTGGGCGGCAACTGCCTCGCAGGCGTCGAGCCGATAGCGCGCCTTGCGCTCCTGGTAGGCCAGCACCACCAGTGCTTCGCCGCCGGCGATCTTCGGCAGCCAGTCCGACTTGACAGCGTCGCCGGCGTAGCCGTTCAGGACGCCGCCGGCGATCAGGGTCTGGGCCAGCGGCTCCAGCACGATGCCCCGGCCCAGTTCCTCCATCACCACCATGCCTTCGACCGGTCCCATGCCCATGCCGCCGTGCTCTTCGGGGATGTACAGCCCCGCCAGTCCCAGTTCCGCCAGTTCGCGGTAGGCGCCCGCATCGAAGCCACCGGCCTTCACGATGGCGCGCCGGCGCTCGAAGTCATACCCCTTGTCGACCCATTTGCGCACCGCGTCGCGCAGCTGTTCCTGGTCGTTGGTGAAATCGAAATCCATATCTGTTCTCCTGTTTTGTCATTGCGGCCCCGGATCAAGTCCGGGGTTGATGCAAGTGGATCCCGGGTCAAGCCCGGGATGACAAGTTTCTGGTTAGCCCAAAACAGTCTGTGCCACGATGTTTCTCTGGACTTCGTTCGATCCGCCGTAGATCGTGGTCTTGCGCAGGTTGAAATAGGTCGAGGCCAGCGGCGCGCAGTGCGCGGCGCCGACGTACTCGCCCTGCCAGCCGGCGTTCATCGCTTCCTGGATCAGCGGCAGGGCATAAGGGCCGGCGGCCAGCATCATCAGCTCGCTGTAGCGCTGCTGGATCTCGCTGCCCTTGATCTTGAGCAGGCCGGCGATGTCCAGCGGATTCTTGCCGGCCTTCACGGCCGACAGCACGCGCAGCACCAGCATTTCCAGGGCGACCACGTCGACTTCCAGTTTGGCGATCTCGTCGCGCAGGCGCTGGTCCTGATACACGTTTTCCGCCTTGGCGATGCGCTTGAGCCGCTCGAGTTCGCGCTTGGCGCGGTTCACGTCGGCGATGTTGGTGCGCTCGTGCGACAGCAGGTGCTTGGCATAGGTCCAGCCCTTGTTCTCCTCGCCGATCAGGTTGGCCGCCGGCACTTCGACATTATCGAAAAACACCTCGTTGACCTCGGGCTCGCCGTCCAGCATGTAGATCGGGCGCACGCTCACCCCCGGCGACTTCATGTCGATCAGCAGGAACGAGATGCCGGTCTGGGGCTTGCCCTCGTTGCTGGTGCGCACCAGGCAGAAAATCCAGTCGCCGAACTGCGCCAGCGTGGTCCACGTCTTCTGGCCATTGACGATGTACTTGTCGCCCTTGCGCTCGGCGCGGCACTTCACGGAGGCGAGGTCCGATCCCGAGCCGGGCTCGCTGTAGCCCTGGCTCCACCACACTTCGCCGCTGGCGATGCCGGGCAGGAAACGCTGCTGCTGCTCCGCGTTGCCGAAGGTCATGATCACGGGCGCGACCATGACCGGGCCGAACGGCACGATGCGCGGCGCGCCGGCCAAAGCGCATTCCTCCTCGAACAGATGTTTCTGCACGGCGTTCCAGCCGGGGCCGCCGAATTCCTTGGGCCAGCCGTAGCCCAGCCAGCCCTGCTTGCCCAGGATGCGGGCCCAACCCTGGAGGTCCTCACGCGTGAGGCGCAGCGAGTTGTGGACTTTGTGCGAAATCGCCTGCGGCAGGTTGGCGCGCACCCATGCGCGTATCTCTTCGCGGAACTTCTGTTCCTCGGGGGTAAAAGCTAAATCCATGATGTGTTTCCGATCATCCTGAGCTTGCCTGTCCTGAGCTTGACGAAGCGGTCGAAGGACAGTTCATCCGCATTATTAGCACGGTCGTTCTATTTCGCCTGTCCGGGTTGTGACATCCCCAGCTGCTCGCAAAGATTTTGCACGGTGGAACGCAGTGCCGCCACTTCATTTTCCAGCGCCTCGATCCGGATTTCGAGGCCGGACTGCGGCGCATCGGTGCCCGGCGCTTGCATTTCCGCGCCAGGTTCCACCGGTCCGCATAACACATGGGCCCAGCGCTGCTCGCGCATTCCGGGCGCGCGCGGCAGCTTGACCACCAGCGGGCCTCCTTTCTCGCCGGGCCGGTCCTGCAGCTCTTCCAGAAAGGCCTCGACGGATGAGATGTCGGCGAAGCGATACCAGCGCTCGCTGTTGATGCGCAGTTCACCCGCGGTCTGCGGCCCGCGCAGCATCAAAAGGCCCAGCACCACCGCCGACTGTTCGGGCACGCCCACCCCGCGCTGGAAATTGTGTTCCCAGCGGGCTACCCTGCTGCCGCTGGACTGGAACACGAGCGTCAGCAGCTTGAGCGAATCCAGCGCCTCCTGCGCCTGGGCCTCGGTCACGTTCATCAACGGCTCGCGGCTGGTCTTCTGGTTGCAGCCGGACACCAGCGCATTGAGCGACAAGGGGTAGCTGTCCGGCACGGTGCGGGCTTTTTCCATCAGTGTGGCGAGCACGCGGGCTTCGATCGGTGTCAGGGGGCGCAGTGGCATGGCAGGGATAATCGGTCGGTCAATGAAGAACATCGTCATTTTGATCTCTGGCGGCGGCTCCAACATGGCCGCCATCGTGCGGTGCGCGCAGCGCGACGACTGGCGCAAGGGCCTCGATGCCCAGGTGGCCGCCGTCATCAGCAACCGGTCCGACGCCGGCGGCCTGGCTTTCGCGCGCGAACAGCGTATCGCCACCGACGTCGTCGACCACAAGCGCCACACCACACGCGAGGCGTTCGATGCCGAACTGGCGGCGGCGATCGACCGGCACGATCCCGCGCTGGTGGTGCTGGCGGGGTTCATGCGCATCCTCACGCCGGGTTTCGTCGAGCGGTACCGGGGACGCCTGCTCAACATCCATCCTTCGCTGCTGCCCGCCTTCCCGGGGCTGCACACCCACCAGCGCGCGATCGACGCCGGCTGCAAGGTTGCCGGCGCCACCGTGCACCAGGTCACCCCCGAGCTCGACCATGGCCCCATCCTGGCGCAAGCCGTCGTGCCGGTCCTGTCCGGCGACACCGCCGAAATCCTGGCTGCGCGCGTGCTGACGCAGGAACACCTGATCTATCCCCGCGCAATCGCTGAGTTGCTGCGGGATCTGTAGCAGTTCCGTCATTGCGGCCCTGAGCCGCAATCCATGCCTCTGGGGCGCATCGACCGGGAAGTGGATGCCGGGTCAAGCCCGCCATGACAGGTTCACTCATTGCTGAGCCGCCCGGCAGGCAATGGGACAATCGCACCGATGCATCCCAAAGCCCTGCTCGACGCCTGTGCCGAACTCGTCAAGCTCACCCTCAAATTCGACCATCCGGCCGACGCGGTGGTGTCGCGCTACTTTCGCGCCAACCGCACGCTGGGCCTGCGGGAACGCGCCACCCTGGCCGAGACCGTTTACACGGTGCTGCGCAGGAAGCTGTTGTTCGACCATCTTGCGCCCTCCGGCAGCGGCCCGAAGGAGCGGCGCATGGCCATCCTGGGTTTCCACGGCCCGCGCGACTTCCTCAAGAGCGCGTTGACCGAGCAGGAAAAAAACTGGCTGGACCAGTGCGATGCCATCAATCCAGCGGACTTGCTCGAGCGGCATCGTCACAACCTGCCGGAATGGTTGGTGCAGCCGCTCAAGGAGCAGTTGGGCGCTGAGTTCTGGCCGCTGGTCGAGAGCCTGAACCAGCAGGCGCCGCTGGACTTGCGCGTGAATACGCTGGCCGACAAGCGGGCCGACGTGCAACAGGA
>DATMBW010000340.1:0-4758 GCA_035559095.1 Ramlibacter sp. | reverse complement strand
CGCCGGCGCCGCATTCATCAGACGGGCCATGTGGAATGCGGCCGACCAGCCGGACGATCCCTTGGCGCCCGGGAACACCAGCACCTTGCCGGCGAAACTTTGCCCGCGCAGCTCGTGCCGCGTCTCGACGATGGTGCCGGTGCGCGAATCGATGCCGCCCCAGCCGGAAATGCGGTCGCGCGTGACCAGGGCCTCGCCCTCTGCGACGCCGGGCACGACCTTGCGGCCGTGAATGACGATGACGCTGCCCGCCGCTCCCGCGGCGCGCTGCTGCACGGCCGGCTCGCTCATGCGTACCCTCCGTTCCAGCGACCGGTGCACGCCGCGTCGATGCATTGCGCGGTGGTGCCGAACCAGGCCTGCACGCCCAGGATGGCGGGCAGGTAGTGGGCCTGCTTGGCCGAGTCGAGCGCCACGGTCCTGGTGCCCTTGGGAACGGCGCGGCTCATGGCCGAGCAGCTGTCGGTCATGAGGATGCCGCCGGCCTCCTCGATGATCCGGGTGTAGCCGTTGCGGTCGGCCACCGACTTGATCGCTCGCGGCGTGAAGATCCACAGCTCGCAGTTCGCGTGAACCTTGCGCCCTTCGATGAGTTCGGCGGCTTCCCGGATCTGCTCGATCGTGTAGTGGGGGCAGCCCAGCATCACGTACTGGATTTCGGCGTCCTTGCCGGTCGCGTTGATCTTTTCGTAGGTCGCGCGGCGCTGCGCCTCGCCGTAATGGAACACCTCGACGGGCGTGTTGCCCCCCAGCGCCTGCTCCAGCGTGAACGCCTCCGGCGTCACGCCCACGATGTGGTACATCTCCACGCCCCCGGACGATGAAGCGGCGGCGCCGAAGTGCTTGAGACGCGGGAGGTTGGGCACGCGGCCGATACCGCGCCGGCTGTACACCACCGGCACCCGCTCCTGCACCAGGTCGCCTATGTAGTAGCCCAGCAGGCCCCAGTCCTGGACCGACTCGACGTCCACGTCCAGTTCCACCACATGGGTGGCGCGGCGCGGCGCGTCGAGGTGATAGCCCCAGTCGGGGATGCGGCCGGTCAGCATCGCGGCCCCGCAGCTTTCGCGCCCTTCGGTATTGGTCCGTCCTCCGAGCACCGAATTGCAGTAGATGACGGCCGAGGATTCCATCCAGGCGCAATGCTCGCCCCGGGTCGGGACATTGCCGACCTGGTAAGGCGTGCAGGTGTTCAGGATGTGCGCGCCCAGGGCGGCGACGTGGCGCTCGCTCTTGTCGTAGAACTGGACGATCTGTTCGTCCACTCCCATTCTTTCGGGCTGGTTGGGATCGAACCCGAGCTGCAGGTGGCTGGTGAAGGTCTTGAATTTCGGGATCCGCACCACTTCCTGGCTGTCGAGGCTGAACTCGGAAAACACCGCGTCCATGCCGCCGCCCTCAAGGGCGAAATCGCGCTGGAACGGCGTGGTCGCGGTGATCGTGGCGCAGACGTTGTTCGTCTCCACCAGGCGCTCGGCGCCCAGCGCCTGCCCGTAGCGCATCAGAAGGTCCATCGCCTTCTGCACCGCCGGTCCCTCGCGGCCGTCGAGCATGGATTTTTCATGATCGGTGAGTCGCATGTCCCGGAGCCTTCTCTGCTTCTCGGTCCTGGCGCTATGTCCGCGTCGGTGGCACGTAGCCACCGATGTCACGCGCGATCTCCTGCGCAATGCCGCGCAAGCGCGGCGCGAATTCCTGGCGCAGCCGCTCCTCGGTGAAAACGTAGGCAGCCCCACCGCAGTTGAGCGCCATGACGTCTTCCCCGGGGCCGACCAGCGGGACCGACACCGAATTGATCTCGTGATGGAATTCGCCCAGCGAAAGGCAGTAGCCCAGCCGTCTTGCATCGTCGATAGCGCGGTCCATCGCGGGTCCGATGCGGTCCCATTCCGGTCCGCGCAGCAGGCGTAGCGAATCGACGAGCTGGGCGCGCTGCGTGTCGTCCAGCGCCGACAGGTAGGCCCGCCCCAAAGCCGAATTCGGCATGGGCGCGCGTGAGCCGACGTCGAGCCGCGGCGACAGGATCGACGAACGCGGCCGGCAGGCCTCGATCAGAACCATCTCCATGCCGTCGCGCACGGCGAGGTAGACCGACGCGCCCACCGCTTCGGCCATGGCCTGCATCTTGGGCCGCGCCACGGCGCGCACGTCGAGGCTGCCCAGGAACACGCGGGCCAGCGACACCACGGCGGGCCCGAGCATGAAGCGGTCGGCGGACGCGGCGGGTTTGAGCATGCCGGTCGCGTGCAGCGTGGCCACCAGCCGGTTCACCGTGGGCCTCGGGATGCCGGTCATTCGCGAGATGTCTGCGTAACCCAGCACGGGCTGTTCCAGGCTGAAGCAGCGCAATACGGAAATGCCGCGTTCGAGCGCGCTCACCATGTCGGAGCGGGACTCGGCGATGTCCGCTGGGTTGGGCATGTCGGTCCTGGCGACCAAGAACCGGCTCATGCGGAGGTGGCCGTGGCGGCTTGGGGCCGTCCGGCGCCCTCATGGGCCGGCCCTGAAGGACGCAGGTAGACGCCCTGCCGCTGGAGCGCCGCCTGGAGCGCGGGAACGTTCACCGCGCGCGGTGCAACGCCACCCTGCGCGGCCAGCGCGGCCGCGACACCGGCGGCCTGTCCGGTGGTCCAGCACTGCGGGATCTCGCGCATGAAGCCATGCGAATTGCGGTCGCACGAAATATGCCGCCCGCAGGCCAGCAGCCCGTCGAGCTGTTGCGGAACCAGCGCTCCGTAGGGAATGGAGATGTTGGGAAACTTGGGCGATACCGCCGGCGTGATGCCCACTTCATCGGGCAGCGCAACGCCGAGCGGCCACTGGCTTCGCAGGACCGAGCTCACCCCGCTCAGGCGCCGGGCATGGCGCACCCCGATCTGCGGCGCGCTGAGCATCAGGAACGCGTTCTCGAAGCCGGGCGCGTGGGCGCGGAAGTAATCCAGATGCGCATCCATGGCGCGATGCGAACGCACCTCGACGGCCGTCAGGTCATCCACGTCGAGCGCCGAGTAGCCCGATTGCCGCGGCCCCATGAACAACGCGATGTCGTTGCGCCACGAGACGAAGGGCCGCTCGAACAGGCCGAGCTGCTGGCGTCCCCGCGCCATGAACTCGGTGAACTGCTCCGGCTGGCCGGCCTTGAACTCGATCCAGCGGTTCATGTCCACCCCGCCGAACAGCCACGAGGTGTTCATGCAGTGGTGCACGTCATCCTGTTCGATGTCGTTGACGAAGGCGGCGCCGGCGCGCGCGAACAGGTCGCCGTCGCCGGTCGCGTCCACCACCACGTCCGCCATGATGGCCATGCGGCCTTCCTTGCTTTCGAACACCACGCCCTTGACGGCCCCGTCCTGGACGATCGGAAGCGCCGCCCACGAGTGGTAGATGAGCTTGGCTTTGCGCTCGAGCACGATCTCCTGGGACAGCAGCTTGAGCCGCTCCGGATCGATAGTCGGCGACCAGGTCACCACGCCGTGGTAAGCCGCCGTACGGTGCGACCAGTGGGCGACCTTGGCCGCGTCGCCCGAGCCCCAGTCCTCGCGGGCCGGGCCGGCCACCGCCTCGGCCGGCAGACGGTCGAACAACTCCTGCGCAAACCCGCGGATCACCAGCTTGCCTTGCCAGTCGGTCATGCGGTCGATCCAGATCACCAGGCCGCCTGTGGACAGCCCGCCCAGGTGGTTGTAGCGCTCGAGCAGAGCCACGTCGGCACCCTGCGACGCAGCCGCTGCTGCCGCTGCGGTGCCCGAGGGCCCGCCCCCGACCACCAGCACCTGGCAGCGGTGATAGATGGGAATGCTCCGCCCGGGTTCGGGCCACATGCCGTGGTCGGGCCGGTGCACTCGGCTGTCACGGTCGAACATGTCGGACGAGAGGATGCGCTCGTCGCTGCGAACGGCAGTTTTCATGGCTTTTGCAATTTCGAAGGCGTTCCGAACGATCTCATTTTTTGGACACTTTGTCCATTTTATAGCCAGCAGCAACGCGACCGTCAACGGTAAAACACGCAAATGCCACCCTTAATATGATTTGATAGTCCACAATTACTCCAACGTGGATGTCGCGCCGCGCGTTCAGCCCGACCGGCGGCACCGTCCTGTGCGGCGTCGCGCCGATGGCCTTGGCGCAAAAGATTCCCGATGAGGGGCAAACCCATCCGCAACCTGGTCCCGTTTACCGCGGGCGGCGGGACCGATGGGCCGGTCAAACAGTGACCGGCCGCAGCGGGCAATGAACGCGCTTATTGGAGCTTGATCTCGCCGTCGAACTGGACGGCGAGTTTCAGCCCCGCAATTTCCAGCGTGACTTTCGCGGGAAAGGATTCGGTGCCGGCGATGGCACGGTCGGCGACCGCCTTCGTCACAGCCTGCTCGATGGCGCGTTGCGAACTGACGCCGACCAACTTCAGGAATTTTCGAATGCTGAGGTTGAAGGTTTCTTCGTCCATCTGTGGTCTCCAATCGATGTCAAGAACCGGCGTGCGCGACGACGGGGCCGGGCCGCTCTCGAGAACCACATCATCCTCCTTGCCGGGTGCAAAGGCGCGCAGCCTTGCCTTACTCGACAGTGGCAATTGTTACTTCGCATGCGGGCTGCGCCAAAACAGTTTTGACGCAGATCAAAAATGAGGATATTTCGCCGGGTAACTTGAAAGCCTTGCACTCAAGGGGAACTGTCATGTACAGGGTTGAGGCGAAGCTGGCGCAGTGGAAACGCGTATATCTGGATCTCGGGGCGGCCCATGAGAGATTGAGCGCC
>DATMBW010000339.1:0-8375 GCA_035559095.1 Ramlibacter sp. | reverse complement strand
ACCTGTTGGGCGCCAACATGCTGCTGGTGCGGGCGCAACCGGGCCAACTGCTGATCGCCGAGGGTGAGGCCAGCGACTGGATGATGCTGCTGTTGCGCGGAACGGTGGACGTGGGCAAGCGCAGGGTCGGCGTCGCGGCGGCGGACCAGCAGGAGCCAGGCGGCACCGCCCGGCTGGCCGTCATCAAGGAAGGGGCTGTGGTCGGCGAGATGTCGATGCTCGACGGCGAGCCCCGCTACGCGAGCTGCTGGGCCCTCAGCGAGGTCGAGGCCGCGGTGCTCAGCCGCGCGGCGGTGGCGCGCATCATCGCCGCGCATCCCGCCGTGGGCGCCAAGTTGCTCGTCAAGCTCACGCAACTATTGGCGCAGCGCCTGCGCAATACCAGCAGCCAGCTGGTCAAAGCGCTGCAAAAGCCGTGAGCTTGCGCGCCGGGATCAGCGCCCGAGTCCGGGAAACAGCTTGAGCAGTCCCAGGGCCATCACTTCCACCGCCAGCGCCGCGAGTATCAGGCCCATGAGCCTGGTCATGACGTTGATGCCGGTCTTGCCCAGCACGCGGGCAATCGGGTCGGCCAGGGCGAAGCACAGGGCCGTGGCGACGCCGATCACAACGCCGTACCCGACGAGCGCGGACAACTGCAGCAAAGTCTGGGCGCGTTCGGCGTAAATCACCACCGTGGAAATCGTCGCCGGCCCGGTCAGCAGCGGAATCGTCAGCGGAACGACCGCGATGCTGGCGCCCATCGCCGCCTTCTGCGCGCCATCGGCCAGTTCGTTCGTGTGCGGCTTGGCTTCGGCCGGCTGCGCGCTGAGCATGTTCATGGAGCTGATGAGCAACAGCATGCCGCCGCCGACCTGGAAGCTCGCCAGCGAGATGCCGAAGAACTCGAGGATCTTCAGGCCCAGCAGCGCGCTGGCCGCAATCACCAGGAAGGCGCTGAAGGCGGCCGTGATCACGGTGCGGCGCCGCTGCTCGCGCGAAAAGCCCTGGGTGTAGTGGATGAAGAACGGCACGATGGCCAGCGGGTTCACCACCGCGAGCAAGGTCACCAGGGGCTTGAAGTCCATTCGCGCTAGCCTTCCGGGGTGCCCTGCTCCGGGCGATTGATTTCCTCGGGGCTGGCCGGGTGGCGCCGGCGGAACATGCCGTAGCCCTCCATGTGCAGCACTTGTTCGCCGTTCTGGTTGAACATCTTCCAGACCGATCGCACCAGTCCGATGTCGGCGCGACTGCGCAGCGGTCGCGATTCGACAATGGTCTGTTCCAGTCGCAGCGTGTCACCCGGATAGACCGGCTTGAGCCAGCGCAGGTTCTCCACGCCCGGCGAACCCAGGCTGGCCGCTTCGCTGAGGAAGTTCTCCACCGTGAGCTTCATCGCCAACGCGGCGGTGTGCCAGCCGCTGGCGCACAGGTTGCCGAAAATCGAATGCCGCCCGGCAGCCTCGTCCAGGTGAAAAGGCTGCGGGTCGAATTTGCCGGCGAAATCCTTGATCTCTTCCGCCGATAGGGAAACCGTGCCCAGATCACGCACCTTGCCGGGCTCCAGGTCCTCCCAGTAGAACTTGATCGAGCTCATCAGCGCCCTCCTGAGACGTCGACGAGCGACATGGTGGTGTAGCTGGCCGCCGGCGACAGCAGCCATACGATGGCCTGGGCCACTTCGGCCGCTGTCCCGCCGCGCTGCATGGGCACCAGATGGGCGAGCTGGCGCACGCGGTCGGGCAAGCCTGCGGAAGCATGGATCTCGGTGTCGATTATGCCCGGCCGCACAGCATTCACGCGGATCCCTTCGGCCGCCACCTCCTTGGCCAGCCCGATGGTGAAAACGTCGATCGCGCCTTTAGCCGCCGCGTAGTCCACGTACTGGGCGGGCGAGCCCAGCCGTGTTGCGGCGCTGGACACATTGACGATGGCGCCGCCGCTGCCACCGTGACGCGTGCTCATGCGTCGCACCGCCTCGCGCGCGCAGAGGAACGAGCCGATCACGTTGACGTCGAACATCCGCCGCAGCCGCGCGAAGCTCATCTCATCGACCCTCGCCGTCACGTCGACCACGCCGGCATTGTTGACCAGCGCCGTGATGGGGCCGAGTCCGGCGTCGACTTGCTCGAACATCGCCAGGACCTGATCTTCCCGCGCCACGTCGCCGCGCACCGCCAGAGCCCGGCCGCCGCCCGCCTGGATGCGCCGCACCACCTCGTCGGCCGCCTGCGCGTTGGCCGCGTAGTTCACCGCTACCGCGAAGCCCTCGCGGGCCGCCAGCAGCGCAGTGGCCGCCCCGATGCCGCGGCTGCCTCCCGTCACCAGTACGACTTGCTCCAAAATCTGCCTCCTGCACGAATCCGGCGGTAAGCTAGCATGCTCTCGAACCGCCATTACAGCAAAGATGAGCGGCGCGCGCGGCGCACCTGCCAGGGCCGGGAACGGCTGGGTCCTTGACCGTGCCGATCTCAAGCAAATTCAAGGAGATCCAAATGGGCAGTTTCATCGACCTCAAGGCCTCCGACGGCTTTGTCTTTCCTGCCTACGTCGCACAGCCGGCCGGCAAGCCCAAGGCCGGCATCGTGGTTCTGCAGGAGATCTTCGGGGTGAATTCGCACATCCGCTCGGTGGCGGACGGGTACGCGGCCCAAGGTTATCTGGCCGTGGCGCCGTCCACCTTCCAGCGGGTCAAGCCCGGTGTGGAAATCGGTTATTCGCCCGACGACATCAACGCCGGCGGGGCACTCAAGGCGGCTGTCGAAGTGCTGCCCGCACCCGGTGTCATGCGGGACATCCAGGCGGCGATCGAGCACGCCGCCCAGGCGGGCAAAGTCGGCATCACCGGCTTTTGCTGGGGCGGCCTGCTGACCTGGCGCGCGGCGTGTACGCTCGATGGCCTGGCGGCCGCGGTCGCGTATTACGGGGGCGGGATGACGACGCCGGACGAGATTGCGCGGCAACCCAAGGTGCCGGTGCTGGCGCACTTCGGCGACCAGGACCACTGGATTTCGCCCAACAGCGTGGAAGCTTTCAAAAAGGCGCATCCGCAGGTCGAGGTCCACCTTTACCACGCCAGCCACGGCTTCAACTGCGACCAGCGCGCTTCTTATGACGAGACCGCGGCGAAGCAGGCGCGCGAGCGCACGCTCGCCTTCTTCGGCAAGCAGCTCGCATGAAGCGCCATCTGGATTGCGCCACCTGGGCCCGTGCCGCGCTCCTGTCGCTGGTGTGGGCGGGCGCCGCGCACGCCGCCGACTACAGCGGACCGTTGTTCGATGCGCACCTGCACTACAACGACGAAGCGCAGTCGCCGCATCCCTTGCCCGACGTGCTGGCGCGCATGCAGCGCAACACCGTCAAGGCTGTCATTGCCAACTCGCGGCCGAACGACGGCACCAAGGCCCTCGCGGCGTCGCCGCTGACGCGTCAGGCCGGCGTCACGGTGGTGCCGTTCGTGCGCCTGTACCGCAATCGCGCCGATTACGACAACTGGTTCCGCGATGAGTCGATCTACGAGATGGTGCAGGCCGAACTCGCCCGCGGAACCGCGGCGGGGCCGTTCCGCGGGTTGGGTGAATTCCACCTGTACGACAGCACCAACGCCAACGGGCCCGTCGCGAAAAAGCTGATGGCGCTGGCAGAAGAAAAGCGGCTGGCCGTGCTGGCGCACGTGGACGATGCGGCCATCGACCTGCTCATGGCGAATACGCCTTCCAACGGGCGGAACGTGCGCCTGATCTGGGCCCACACCGGCATTGGCGGGGCGCCGGTGGCCCGCGTCGACCAGCTGCTGGCGAAGTATCCGTTGCTGATGGGGGAGCTGTCGTACCGGCCGGGCCTGACGTGCGAAGGCGGCCCGCCCGCCGCCGGGCCGCCCCAAGACGGGCGAGCCCCCTCGGGGGGCAGCGAGCGACACGAAGTGCGGGAGCGTGGGGGCACACGCCTCTGTCCCGAGTGGCGCGAACTGCTGCTGAAATACCCGACCCGCTTCATGATCGGCTCCGACACGTGGATCAACCAGCGCTGGCTCTATTACGACGAACTCATGCAGGGCTACCGGGCCTGGCTGGGCGAGCTGCCGCCCGAAATCGCCCGCAGGATCGCCTGGGACAACGGCGCCGGCCTGTTCGGGTTCAACTGAAGAAGGGCAGCCGCGCGATCGCGCGTGGGCGCGGGCCCTAATTCGATCCTGTCTTGGGCTTGTCGGTTGTCGGAGGCTTTCCGGCCTCGCGGTAGGCTTCCTCGATCTGCTCGACCAGCGTGTCGGGACGGGTCGCCTGCTCCAGCGCCCGCATCTGGGGATCGTCGCTGAGATGCGCACCCACCTTCTTCGCGATGCGCTCGAGCATCTGCATGATCCTGGTGTCCTCCTGCTCGGCCAGCAGGTTGATCTGCAGGTCCAGCTGGTTGCGCCGCTCGGCGACCCGCATGTCGTAGTTCTGGCTGATCAGGATGAAGGTGGACAGGAAGATGGCCTCGAGCGACACGATCAGTGTCAGGAAGGTGAAGGGATACGGGTCGAAGTGGTCGAACCATGGGAGCGCGTTATAGCCGATCCAAACGGCGAACAGCACCACATGGACCCAGACGAATGTCATGCTGCCGCAAAAACGCGCAATGGCCGCTGCCGCGCGATCGGCGCCGGTCCGCCTGGCCATGGCGGCTTCTTCCAGACGGTGAATGGCCTGGACGTTTTGCCGGGTGACGTCGCTTCCCGTCTCGCTCTGCCGGTGGGCAGTGTCGGCCTGTGGCGCGGCGTGCGCTGGGTGACGATGGTTGCTCATGCCGGTTCCTTCACGAAAGCCTAGCAGGCACAGCACATTATGGGTTGCGCGGCCAGCGGATTGCCGCGTCTTGCCTTCCCTGCTGGCTTAGCGCCCGCTGCGAGCCAGGTAGCGCTTGCGCCAGAAAACCATGACCACGGTGAGCGCCACCACTGCCATGAAGCCCAGCATGGCCCACATCGCCTGCGCCGAGTGGATGAAGGGCAGGAACTCGAAGTTCATGCCGAAGAAGCCGGTGATGAAGTTCAGGGGCAGGAAGACCGCGGTCAGGGCGGTGAGCACCCGCATGATCTCATTGGTTCGATGGCTCAGCGCGGAGAAATGGATCTGCACCGCGGTTTCGGCGCCATGTTCCATCCGCCGCACGTGGTGCACCACGCGCTGGATGTGTTCGACGACATCGCGCGCGCGCGCCAGCAGGCCGTCGCGTTCCGCCTGCGACATCCCCGGTGCGGGTTGCTCGCGCTGGGTGTCCAGCCACTCCTGCAAGGCGTCGTTCTGCTCCTCGCACATGTCCTCGAGCATGTGCAGGGCCGCCCGTGCGGTCATGAGGGCGCCCCAGTCGGCGCGACGCGAACGCGGCCCCAGCAGGTGCTGCTGCCAACGGTCCAGCTCGCCGCCGAGTTCCTTGCGCAGCTCCAGGTAACTGTCCACCATCTGGTTGAGCATGCGCAGCATCAAGTCGGCCGACCCGGTCGGCAGCCGGCTGCGGGCGGCGGCGCTCAGGCCCTCGTTCTGAAGGGTGTCGGCCAGGACGCGCTCGATGAACGCCTTGGCGGCAAAGCAGCCCGCCGGATGGACTGAAATCAGCAGCCGGTCGAACACCACGAAACCTACCGCGCGAGTGCGAATTCGTCCGAACGCGGCGAGCGCGCCCTTTGCCAGCTCGTTGGGTTGCGCTTCGGCGCGCACCTCGGCTTCGGTGGCAAGGCGCTGAAAGATGACCAGGTCGTAGATCGACGTGTAGTCGTACTGCGAGGGATGCGAGCGGTTGCCCAGGTCCTTCAGGTGCAACTCGAGCAGCGCGGAGCCGCCCAGGGTTTGCGCCGCCTGCTGGAGCAAGGGAATGTGGTTTTCGAGCGATTCGCGTTCGAGATAGATCCAGACAAAGCCGGTCTCGGGAGCCTTGGCCGGCAACTGCTCGAGAAACCTGAGCGTGCCGGCCGAGAACTCGATGATGTGCATGCGGTCAGCGGCGCAGCGCCCTGGCGGCGTCCAGCGCGAAGTAGGTCAGAACACCGTCGGCCCCCGCGCGCTTGAAGGCGAGCAGGCTCTCCATCATCACCGCGTCGTGGTCGAGCCAGCCGTTCTGCGCCGCCGCCGTGAGCATGGCGTATTCGCCGCTGACCTGGTAGGCGAACGTGGGCATCCGGAACTCGTCCTTCACGCGCCGCACCACGTCCAGATAGGGCATGCCGGGCTTGACCATCACCATGTCGGCGCCTTCGGCGATGTCCATCGCGACCTCGCGCAGGGCCTCGTCGGTGTTGCCCGGGTCCATCTGGTAGACCTTCTTGTCGCTCTTGCCCAGATTGGTGGCGGAACCCACCGCATCGCGGAACGGCCCGTAGAAGGCGCTGGCGTACTTGGCGCTGTAGGCCATGATGCGCGTGTGGACCAGCCCGCGGCCTTCCAGCGCCGACCGGATCGCGCCGATCCTGCCGTCCATCATGTCGCTGGGCGCCACGATGTCCACGCCGGCCTCGGCCTGGGTCAGCGCCTGCCGCACCAGCACCTGCACGGTTTCGTCGTTGAGGATGTAGCCGGTTTCGTCCAGCAGCCCGTCCTGCCCGTGGCTGGTAAAGGGGTCCAGCGCCACGTCGGTCATCACACCCAGGCCGGGGAAGCGCTGCTTGAGTTCGCGCACGGCGCGCGGCACCAGCCCTTCCGGGTTCCAGGCTTCCTTGCCGTCCGGGGTTTTCAGCGCTGGATCGATCACGGGGAACAGGGCCATCACGGGGATGCCCTGCGCAACGCATTGTTCCGCCACCGGCAGCAACAAGTCCAGGCTCAGGCGCTCCACGCCCGGCATGGACGCGACGGCCTCGCGGCGCTGCCGGCCGTCAAGCAGGAAGACCGGGTAGATCAGGTCGTGCGCGCTCAGTTTGTGTTCCCGCACCAGATTGCGAGTGAAATCGTCGCGGCGCAGGCGCCGGGGACGGCCTTGGGGGTAGGGTGCATGCAGGCTCATGGCGGAAATTGTCCTCTATCCCGGCGGCCGGCTCCAGGCAGACGTCAGGCTGTACCTGAACAGCGGTTCAGGCAGGCGCGCGCCGCGGTGCTGAAGCGGTCCGACCACGGGGGTGTGGCGCTTCCGCACTGGACCGGCGACGCCAAGTCGATGATTCATATGGGTTCTCGCGCGGCGGCAAGTAAAACCTGCATTGCGCGCTTGAAACCCACCGGGTGGTTTGTTAAATTACGACTGGGCGGTTTGCCGCCCCCCGCTTTTCCTCCCTGAGCGGGTGCCTTAATGTGTGACAGCAACAAGGCTTCCCACCCCGGCTCCAAGCCGGGGTTTTTTTTGGCCCCGAAGGGCCGTGGCCGGCGTTGGGGACGGACATTCTTTTGTCCCTACACTTGAGCCATGCACTGGGTTGGATCCCTCCACCGCGTCTTCGCCTGAGAATGCACAAGACCTCCGCCTGGCCGCTTTCGCAAGCCTATGCGGCCCTGGTCGTCTATGCCAGCCTCTACCCGTTTTCCGGTTGGCGCGACCAGGGAATCGCCCCGTGGGAGTTCCTGGCCAGTCCATGGCCCAAATATTGGACGGGCTTCGACGTGGCCGCCAACGTGGCCGGCTATGTGCCATTGGGATTCCTGCTGGCGCTGAGCTTCTTGCGGCGCGGCAGCAAGCGCTTCGCCACCACCACGAACACGGCGGCGATCACCGTGGCCACGCTCACGGCCGCGGTGCTGGCCCTGTTGATGGAGGCCGTCCAAAGCTACCTGCCGTCGCGCGTCGCGTCAAACGTGGACTTCGCCCTGAACGTGGCTGGCGCGTTGTTCGGCGCCGTACTGGCCGGCGCGCTGGAACTCGCCGGCGCGATCGACCGCTGGAGCCGCTTCCGGCTGCGGTGGTTCGTCGAGGATTCACGCGGGGCGCTGGTGCTGCTTGCGCTATGGCCTTTCGCGTTGCTGTTTCCGGCCGCGGTTCCTTTTGGGCTTGGCCAGGTCTTCGAGCGCGTCGAGACCGCGCTGGCCGAGTGGCTGCTGGACACCCCGTTTCTCGAGTGGCTGCCGGTGCGCGACATCGAGTTGCAGCCGCTGGTGCCGGGCGTCGAACTGGTCTGCGTCACCTTGGGCATCATCATTCCATGCCTGCTGGGCTACTCCATCATCCGCTCGACCGGGCGGCGCGCCGTGTTCGCGCTGGCCACCGTGGCGATGGCGGTGGCCGCGACGGCACTGTCGGCGGCCCTGAGCTGGGGACCGGCGCACGCCTGGGCCTGGCTGAGCTTGCCAGTGCGATCGGGCCTGATGGTGGGACTGGTGCTGGCTCTCATGCTGCTGCCGGTGCCGCGCCGGGGTTGCGCCGCGCTGGTGCTGCTCGCGCTGGTCGTTCATCTCAGCTTGCTCAACCAGGCGCCCGCCAGCGCGTATTTCGCC
>DATMBW010000338.1:0-7135 GCA_035559095.1 Ramlibacter sp. | reverse complement strand
ACGAGGCAGGCGCCAACAGCGTCGTGCGCAAGAGCGTCGACTTCGAAGAGCTGCGCCGCAAGATGAAGCGGGTGTACGACTTCTGGATCACCGTCAACGAGGCCAACCGCGACTCGCGGGTTTGACCGCTGGGGCCGGCCGGGCTGTCGGATTGGTCCTACCTCAAGCTGAGCAATTCGGCCTTACGCATCTCACGTCCACCTACAAGGGCCCCCACCTTTTCGCCGCTACAACGGGCACAAGGAAAGGGGAAAGCTCGTTTGATGGACAGAGATACGAAAACGCAGGCGCCTGCCGATGCCGGTGCGCAGTTGCGTTGGCGCGAGCGTTGGCGCCGGCTCAAGGGCCTGGTGCCGACGGTTTCCGTGTTGACGGTGGTGGTCGCCGCGCTGGCCGCCACGGTAATGGTTACCTATCCCGCGTGGCAGGACGCCAACCGGCCCCCCGCGACGGCGACCGGCGGGCAGGACGTCGTCCGGGCGCCGCCCCTGGTGGGCACGGCTCCGCCTTTGAGGGAATCGCCGGATGCGGTCGAAAAGGCGCAGGGCCAGCCGGCAGCGCGGGCCGACGCTGCGAGCGCGCTGGGCGCCGGGCCGGCGTGCCGCAGCTGCGGCGTCGTGGAGTCGGTAACGATGGTCAACCAGCAGGGCACCTTCCAGATGCGCATCCGCATGGACGACGGGACGCTGCGCACGGTCGAGCAGCGCGGCGCCGTGGCCGCGGGGTCGCGGGTGCTGGTCGAAGGGGGATCCGTGCGGATCATGATGGCCCCGGGGACGCGTCAGGGTTGAGCGCGGCAGCTCGATCCCGTCGTGCGCGCAAGAGGCCCAGCCGGTCCGACGAGATCCCGGCCGGCTCCGGGATGGTCCTGCGCGCGCGAAAGCTTACGCGTCCGCGATCTGCAGGACCAGCTTTCCGAAATTTTCGCCGGTGAACAGCTTGATCAAGGCCTCGGGAAACGTCTCCAGTCCCCGCACGACGTCTTCCCGGCTCTTGATGCGGCCATCCTTCAGGTAGCCGGCAAGCTCGGCCACGGCGACCGGGAACCGGTCCGCGTAATCGAACACCACCATCCCTTCCATGCGCGCCCGATGGACCAGCAGCGACAGGTAGTTCTTCGGCCCCTGCACCGGCGTGGTGTTGTTGTACTGGCTGATCGCGCCGCAGATGACAATGCGCGCGCCGCGCGCCAGCCGCGCCAGCACATCATCGAGGATATCGCCGCCGACGTTGTCGAAGTAGACGTCGACGCCCTTGGGGCAGTATTCCTTCAGCGCGGCCTTGACGTTGCCCGCCTTGTAGTCGATGCAGGCGTGAAAGCCCAGCTCGTTGACCACCCAGTCGCACTTGGCGCGTCCGCCCGCGATGCCCACTACCCGGCAGCCCTTGATCTTGGCCAGCTGGCCCACGGTCTGGCCGACGGCACCGGCGGCGCCCGACACGACAACGGTATCGCCGGGTCGCGGCTGGCCGACGTCCAGCAACCCGAAATAGGCGGTCATGCCGGGCATGCCCAGCACATTCAGCCATTGGGAATTGCTGCCCAGCCGTGGATCGATCTTGAACATGCCGCTGCGATTGATTTCCTGTGGCGCGACCGCGAAGTATTCCTGCACCCCCAGGCCGGCGGAGACCAGGTCGCCGACGGCATAGCCGGGATGGCTGGAGGCGATCACCTTGCCGATGCCGCCGGCGCGCATGACTTCGCCGATGCCCACCGGCGGGATGTAGCTCCTGGCGTCGTTCATCCAGCCGCGCATGGCGGGGTCCAGCGACAGCGCCAACGTCTTGACCAGCACACCGCCCGCGGCCGGCGGCTGCACCGGCTCGCTGGTAAAACTCCAGTTGTTGCGCGTCGGCGTGCCGACCGGGCGTGTTGCCAGGCGGACCTGGTGGTTGGCGAGGGTGGCGATCGAGCTCATGGCGTCTCCCGGTTGCGGCGGCCTGAAAGGACCCGCATGGTAGCGGCCCCTGGCCTGCCCGCCGTTAGCGCAAGTGACAGCATTCCAGGGAGCCGCACCTACGGCAGCGCGGCGGTTGCTCGATGCGGGCGCCGGCCCACGGTTGCGCACGCGTGTGCTGTAATTATCCGGGAGGGGCTAAGACTGATGTGTTTGGGCCCGTGCCGGACAGGGCGGCGCGGCAATTGGCGCTAATGCATTTGGAGGCTGGCCTATGCCCGCGAATCCCATGTCCCTGCAGGCGAACTCCCGTGCCGACGCACCGCGCGAGCGGCTGGCCGGGCGCTACGCCGAGATCCGCGCCCACAGCATGGCCCTGGCCGACCCCCTGTCGGCGGAAGACCAGTGCATCCAGTCGATGCCCGATGCCAGCCCCACCAAGTGGCACCTCGCGCATTCCAGCTGGTTCTTCGAGGCCGTGGTGCTGGCGCCGCACGCTCCGGGGTACGAGCCGTTCGACCCGCGTTTCTTCTATCTGTTCAATTCCTACTACGAAGCGCTGGGCCCGCGCCATCCGCGGCCCCAGCGCGGCCTGCTGACGCGGCCCGGCCTGGACGAGGTGCTTGCCTACCGCGAGCACGTGGACGCGGCGATGCGGCGCTTCATCGCCGCGGCCGGCGCCGCGGCCTGGGCGGCGGCCGGACCGCTGGTCGAATTGGGCCTGAACCATGAGCAGCAACACCAGGAGCTGATCCTTACCGACATCCTGCACGCCCTGTCGTGCAATCCGCTGCTGCCCGCCTACCGCGGCGCCGAACCGCCCGCGTTGCGGCTGGCCACCGTCACGCAGCCCCTGGAGTGGCTGGAGATGCCGGGCGGCACCGCCCACGCCGGCCATGCGGGCGAAGGTTTTGCCTTCGACAATGAAACTCCAAGGCACGCCGTGCTGCTCGCGCCGTACCGCATCGCGGATCGCCTGGTGACATGTGGCGAATACGAGCAGTTCATCGCCGACGGCGGCTACCGGCAAGCGCAGCATTGGCTGTCCGATGGCTGGGCCGCGGTCCAGGCGGGCGGCTGGAAGGCGCCGCTGTACTGGATCGCCCCCGGCGACGCGCGCGCGCCGGCCGGCTACTGGCAGGTCTTTGGCCTGGACGGCGTGCGGCCGCTGGACCCGGCCGCCCCCGTGACCGCGCTGAGTTTCTACGAGGCCGCGGCCTACGCGCAGTGGGCCGGCGCCCGGTTGCCGACCGAGTTCGAGTGGGAGGCGGCGTTCGATGCGCGCGGCATCTCGCAGATGACGGGCCACGCGTGGCAGTGGACGCGTTCGTCCTACGACCCCTACCCGGGCTTCAGGCCAATGGCGGGCGCGGTCGGTGAATACAACGGCAAGTTCATGGTCGGCCAGCTGGTCCTGCGCGGCAGCAGTTTCGCGACGCCCGCGGGCCATGCGCGCGCCACGTACCGCAATTTCTTTCCCCCGGGCGCGCGCTGGCAGTTTTCGGGCCTGCGGCTGGCCAAGGATGCCCCATGCTGAACCGCGGCCTGATCCGGACTTTCGAGCGCCTTGACACCCAGCCGCGTGCCGGCGCGCCGGATGGCGCATTTGCCCGCGACTTGATGAAGGCGCTGGCATCGCGGCCGCGCAGTATTTCGCCCAAGTATTTTTACGACGCGCGGGGCTCGCTGCTGTTCGACCGCATCTGCGAGTTGCCCGAGTACTACCCGACCCGTACCGAGTTGCGCATCCTCGCCGACAACGCGCGCGAGATCGCCGCGCAAATGGGTCCGCGGGCCGAGATCGTCGAGTTCGGCGCGGGGTCGCTGCGCAAGGTGCGGCTGTTGCTCGACGCCATGGATCGTCCGGCGCGCTATCTTCCCATCGACATCTCGGGCGAGCACCTCGCGCGTTCCGCGACCTCGCTGCAGCAGGACTATCCGGGCCTGGACGTGCAGCCGGTCGAGGCGGACTACACGCAGCGGCTGTTGCTGCCCGCGCCCGTGCGCGGCGCCGGGCTGCGCGTCGGATTCTTCCCCGGCTCGACCATCGGCAACTTCTCGCCGCCCGAAGCGCTGCATTTCCTGGAAGTGACGGGGCAGGTGCTGCGCGGGGGCGCGCTGCTGCTGGGGGCCGACCTGATCAAGGAGCCGGCCGTGCTGCACGCGGCGTACAACGACGCCCAGGGGGTGACGGCGGCGTTCAACCTGAACCTGCTGGCACGGGCCAACCGCGAACTGGGAACGCGGTTCGCGCTGGACCAGTTCGCGCACAGCGCTTTCTACAACGCGCCGCAGCAACGCATCGAAATGCACCTGGTCAGCCGGCGGCGCCAGCAGGTCGTGCTGGGCGCGCAGTGCTATGAACTCGACGAGGGCGAGACGCTGCACACTGAGAACTCGTACAAGTTCACGTTGGACGGCATGCGGGCACTGGCCGTCCGGGCCGGATTCCGGCCCGGGCCGGTGTGGATCGACGCCGACCGGCTGTTCAGCGTACATTGGCTGCAGGCTCCCGGAGCCTGATCGCTTCGGCCGGCCGCCGCGATCCACGGATCCCGGATCGCGAGGCCGGGATGACGGCACGGACTTCACTGGAGGAATCATGAAAGCCAGCTGGAACGGCACGCTCATTGCGCAAAGCGACGACACGGTGGTCGTCGACGGCAACCACTACTTCCCGGCCTCCTCGCTCAATCGCGAGTACGTCACCTTCAGCAATCACCACACCAGCAATCCGCTGAAGGGCGAGGCGAGCTACTACTCGCTGCTGGTGAACGGCGAGATGAAGGCGGACGCCATGTGGTACTACCCCGACCCCAAGCCCGAGGCCGAAATCCTCAGGGACCGCGTCGCTTTCGGCAACGGCATCAAGATCGAGCCCTAGTTACCGGCGCATCCGCCTGGGTCCGCGAGCAGGCGGCTGAGCCCTCTGGACAAGCGCCGCGGCCCATCCTAGAGTGGCGGTGCCGGCAATCGGCCGGCGCAGCGAAGGGAGATCCATGTTCAAGCGAATTCTGGTGCCGGTGGACGGCTCCAGCACGGCGCTGCGCGCCGTGGAAAAGGCGGTCGGGCTGGCCCAGGCGTTCGGTGCCCATATCGACCTGGTCACCGTCGTCGATGCCTACCCATTCTTCGGCGCCGACTACGCCCTCGGGCAGGACGAGTTCAAGGCGGCGGCCACGGCAAGCTCGAACCAGGCGCTGGCGCGGGCTGAAGCCGCCGTCGTCGCCGCGGGGCTGCCGTGCCGGCGCAAGATCATCGACAGCCATTTGATCCACGAAGGCATCCTGGCGGCCGCGCAGGACATGGGAGCCGACCTCATCGTGATGGGTTCGCACGGCCGGCACGGCATCGAAAAGCTGCTGCTGGGCAGCACCGCCCAGCGCGTGCTGTCGCACACCAAGCTGCCGGTGCTGGTGGTGCGAAGCGAGTAACGCCGCGCGGCGCTACAACTGCACCCGCGTCCCCAGCTCGATCACCGCGTTATGGGGGATGCCGAAGAAATCGACGGCCCGGCCGGCGTTCCGCGAAATGGCCTCGAACAGGTTTTGCCGCCAGCGGACCATGGCCCGCTGCGGCGCGGGCACCACCGTTTCCCGGCTGAGGAAGTACGACGTTGCGAAGGGATCGAGCGGCAGCCCGTGCTCCATGCCCAGCGCGAGCGCCGCCGGGATGTCGGGCGTGTCCATGAAACCAAAATGCACGATCACCTGCCAGAACCGGGGGGCCACGGCAACGACCTCGAGCCTGCGTTGCGCGGGCAGTGTCGGCTCTTCGTGGAATTGCACGCACAGCACGAGGTTGCGCTCGTGCAGCACCAGGTTGTGCTTCATGTTGTGCAGCAGCGCCTGCGGCACCACATCGCGTTCCGATGACAGGAACACCGCGGTGCGCGGCACCAGCGTCAGGTCCTGGCCGCTCAGGTTCTCGGCAAAGTCCTTGAGCGGCAGCAGGTCGCTGCGCAACGTCGCCGACAGCAGTTCGCGGCCCCGTTTCCATGTCAGCATGACCAGCAGAACCGCTGCGGCCATGGCCAGCGTGAACCAGCCGCCCTCCAGGATCTTGACCGAGCACGAGGCCAGCAGCAAGGCGTCCAGCAAGGCGAAGAAAGCGGTCGCGCCGATCGCGACCCAGGGCGGAAAGCCCCAGCCATGGCGCACCACGAAATAAGTCAGGATGGTCGTGATCAGCATGGTGGCGGTCACCGCGATGCCGTACGCCGAGGCGATGGCCGAGGAGTTGCCGAAACCGATGCACGCGAGCACCACGGCCACGAGCAATAGCCAGTTGACCGTGGGCACGTAGATTTGCCCGCGCTCATGGGCCGAGGTATGGACGATGCGCATGCGCGGCAGCAAACCCATCTGGATGCACTGCTGGGTCAGCGAATAAGCTCCGGAGATGACGGCCTGCGAGGCGATGATCGTCGCGGCCGTCGCAATCACCACCGCCGGCACCAGCAGGGTCGAAGGGAACATCAGGTAGAACGGGTTCTCCACGGTGGAAGGATCGCGCAGCAGCAGCGCGCCCTGGCCGGCGTAGTTGAGTGCCAGTGCCGGCAGCACGAAGCAGGTCCAGGCAATGCGGATCGGCTGTTTGCCGAAGTGGCCCATGTCGGCGTACAGGGCCTCAGTGCCCGTCACCGCCAGCACGACCGCGCCCACCGCGAGAAACAATCCCCACCCGCGATCGGCCAGGAAACTCCAGGCGTGGCGGGGGTCCAGCGCCTGCATGATCTGCGGCGCCTGTGCGATCTGCCACGCACCGGCGCCGGCCAGCACGAGAAACCATATGGCGATGACGGGCCCGAACCATCGTCCCACCGTGCCGGTGCCGTGCCGCTGCGCGAGGAACAGCCCCAGCAGGACCCCGACCGAAATCGGGAGCACCCAGGGTTTGAGCGCCGGCGCGACCACCTCCAGCCCTTCCACGGCGCTGAGCACCGAGATCGCGGGCGTCAACACGCTATCGCCGTAGAACAGGCAGGCGCCGAAGGTGCCGATCAACAGCAAGCGCCGGCGCAGCACCGGCCGGCTGGCCGTGCTCTGGGAGGCCAGCGCCAGCAGGGCCACGATGCCGCCCTCGCCGCGGTTGTCCGCGCGCAGGATCAGCACGACGTATTTCAAGGTCACCACCAGCATCAGCGCCCAGAACACCACGGAAACGGCGCCGATGACGGTTTCCGGATTGAGGGGCACCCCGGTGGACTTGGAGAAGATTTCCTTGATGGTGTA
>DATMBW010000337.1:0-14677 GCA_035559095.1 Ramlibacter sp. | reverse complement strand
GGGCTGTGGCGGCGTCGGGAATGGCGGTGGCGGCGGGAGTCCCGGCGCGGCGGTAACCGCGCCAGAGCCCGCAGCCCCCCCAACGTTGTCCGTGACTGAACTGGCGGTGGGCCTGTCCCATCCCTGGAGCCTGGCATTCCTGCCCGACGGCCGCATGCTGGTGACCGAACGCCCGGGCCGCCTGCGGGTCCTGTCCGGTGCCGGGCAACTGCTGGGCGATGTCAGCGGCGTGCCGCCGGTTTATGCCCAGGACCAAGGAGGGTTGCTGGACGTCGTGCTGGACCCCGGCTTCGCGGCCAACCGCCGCATCTACTTCAGTTATGCCGAGCGCGACAGCATCGACACCGCACTGAATGGAACCGCCGTGGCGCGCGCCGTGCTGGACGCCGATGCGCGGACTTTGAGCGCTGTGACCGTGATTTATCGCCAGCGGCCGAAAGTGGCTTCTTCCGCGCATTTCGGCTCGCGGCTCGTATTCGATCGCTCAGGCCAGCTCTTTGTGACCCTCGGGGAACGTGCCACGAACGAGGAGCGCGTATTTGCCCAGGACCTCAGCCGCGGCAATGGCAAGGTGGTGCGCATCACGACTGATGGCGCGCCGGCGCCGGGCAACCCCGCCTGGCCGCAGCCTGGGGCCCAACCGGAAATCTGGAGTCTGGGCCATCGCAACCCGCAGGGGGCGGCCCTGCACCCCGAGACGGGAGAGTTGTGGATCAGCGAGCATGGACCGCAGGGCGGCGACGAAATCAACCGCACGCTGCCCGGCCGCAACTACGGCTGGCCGCTCGTCAGCCGCGGCCAGGAGTACGGCACCACGCAACCTGCGGGCGCTTCTTCGCTTCCCGGCATGGAAGATCCGGCGTGGGTTTGGGAAACGATAGACGGGCGGCCCTGGGACGGAGGGGCCAAGTCATCGGTGGCGCCCGCGGGCATGGCGTTCTACAACGCCAGCGCGGTGCCGCAGTGGCGGGGCAGCGTGTTCGTCGCGGCGCTGGCCGGCCAGGCCGTCTGGCGCCTTACCCTCGACGGCAACACGGTCACCGGGCAGGAAAGATTGCTGGCCTCGCGGGGCGAGCGGATGCGCGACGTCAGGCAGGGACCGGATGGCGCCCTGTACCTGCTGGTCGACCACCCCAGCAACGGCAAGTTGCTTCGCTGGGGTCCTTGAGCGGCCGGCCGGTGCTGCCTATTTCTGCTTCGGCACCCGCCCCATCAGGTAGAACTCCGGGTTGGGCTGCATGCTGGAAAAACTCGCCATGCGGTTCGACAGGCCGAAGAAGGCCGTGATCGCGGCGATGTCCCAGATGTCCTCGTCGGAGAAACCGTGCGCGTGCAGCGGCGCGAAATCGTCGTCGCCGATTTCGTGCGAACTCAGGCAGACCTTCATCGCGAAGTCGAGCATGGCACGCTGGCGCGCAGTGATGTCGGCCTTGCGGTAATTCACCGCCACCTGGTCGGCCACCAGCGGCTTCTTCTCGTAGATGCGCAGAATCGCGCCATGGGCGACGACGCAATACAGGCAGTGGTTGGCCGCGCTGGTGGCCGTGACGATCATCTCGCGGTCGCCCTTGGTGAGGGAGCCGTCCTCCTTGAGCATCAGCGCGTCGTGGTAGGCGAAGAAGGCGCGCCACTCGGCCGGCCGCCGCGCCAGGGCCAGGAAAACGTTGGGCACGAAGCCGGCTTTTTCCTGCACGTCGAGCACGCGCGCCTTGATGTCGTCGGGCAAGTCCTTCAGTTCGGGGGCGGGGTAGCGGTTCATCGGGTTCTCTCCTGTGGGGCTTGGGCGATTATCCTGCCCGCCTGATTTGAGGGAGCTATCGACACCAGGCAGCTTCAGGCGCCGGCCATCAGCTTGTGCACCAGGTCGGCCGTCGTGCTGGCCTTGTACTTTCGCATGAGCCGGGCCCGGTAGATTTCCACGGTGCGGTGGCTGATCTCCAGTGCCTTGCCGATTTCCTTGGAGGTCATTCCGTCGAGCAGCCGCGCGGCCACCTCGCGCTCGCGCGCCGTGAGTTCGGCCTTGACCGGGCGTTGCGAGCTGAGGTCTTCGAAAGCCCAGATGCCGGCCTCGTGCGGCGCGTCCCGATTGAGCGCGCGCCCGGTCACATGGCACCAGAACACTTCGCCGTTGGCGCGCTTCATGATCCGGTCGTCGGCATAGTGTCCTTTGGCATTCAGGATGGGCGCCATGCGCGCGCCCAGCCGTTCGTACTCGTCCGCGCTGGGGTAGAGAATCTGGAATGACTGGCCGATCAAAAGTTCGCGGGACGAGCCGAACATGTCGCACAACTGCTGATTGCAGTCCACAATCGAGCGGTTGCGCGACAGGCACAGGCCCACCGGCGCCAGGTTGAAGGCAAGGCGGTAGTCGACGTCCATCGGGCTAACCTTTACGAAGAACTACGTAGCTCATTAGGTAGTATCGTAACGGCATTCCGGTGCGTTGCGACACCCCCATTTCCCAGCAGGAGATTTTTAGTGAACAAGCTCTTTCCCTCCGCCGCCGCCGCGCTCCAGGGCGTGGTCAAGGACGGCCAGCTGCTGGCCGTCGGCGGCTTCGGGCTTTGCGGCATTCCGGAAGCGCTGATCGAGGCGCTCAAGGACACCGGCGTGAAGAACCTCACCGTCATTTCCAACAACGCCGGGGTCGACGGTTTCGGCCTGGGCAAGCTGCTGGAAACGCGCCAGATCAGCAAGATGATCTCCAGCTACGTCGGGGAGAACAAGGAGTTCGAGCGCCAGTACCTGAGCAAGGAGCTGGAGCTGGAATTCACCCCGCAAGGCACGCTGGCCGAGAGGCTTCGCGCCGGAGGCGCCGGTATCCCGGCTTTCTTCACGAAGACGGGCGTGGGCACCATCGTGGCCGAAGGCAAGGAGCTGCGCGAGTTCGACGGTGAAACCTACGTGATGGAGCGGGCGCTGGTCCCGCAGGTTGCGCTGGTCAAGGCCCACGTGGCCGACAAATCGGGCAACCTGCGCTTCCGGCTGACGGCCCGCAACTTCAACCCCGCGGCCGCGATGGCGGGGCGGGTGTGCATCGTGGAGGTGGAGCACCTGGTCGAAGTCGGCGAGCTGGCGCCCGACGACATCCACCTGCCGGGCATCTATGTGCACCGCATCGTGCTCAACGCGAATCCCGAGAAGCGCATCGAAAAGCGCACGTTGAGCGAAAAAGCTCAGTGACTTTGCGGGACAGATCTTTAGCTTTGTCCAGCTCCCATTACTGCGGGACAGATCTTCAGCTCTGTCCCCACTGACTTAGGAGAAAGAACATGCCTTGGACCCAAGAACAGATGGCGGCGCGCGCCGCCCAGGAACTGCAGGACGGTTTCTACGTGAACCTGGGCATCGGCATCCCGACGCTTGTCGCCAACTACGTCGGCGACAAGGAAGTCTGGCTGCAGTCGGAGAACGGCATGCTGGGCATCGGCCCGTTCCCCACCGAGGACCAGGTCGACGCCGACCTCATCAATGCCGGTAAACAGACCGTCACCACCATTCCCGGCTCGTCGATCTTCGGAAGCCACGAGAGTTTCGCCATGATCCGCGGCGGCAAGATCAACCTGTCGATCCTCGGCGCCATGCAGGTGAGCGAAAAAGGCGACCTGGCAAATTGGATGATTCCCGGCAAGATGGTCAAGGGTATGGGCGGTGCCATGGACCTGGTGGCCGGAGTGCCGCGCACCATCGTGCTGATGGAGCACGTGGCGCGCAAGAAGGACGGCACCGAGGACCTGAAAATCCTCGCCAAGTGCACGCTGCCCCTGACGGGCGTGGGCGTGGTCGACCGGATCATCACCGACCTGGCCGTCATCGACGTGACGCCGCAAGGGCTCAAAGTCATTGAAATGGCCCCGGGCGTGACCATGGAAGCTTTGCAGGCAAAGACCGGCGTCAAGCTTCACTGACCGCGGCTTCCCTGGCGGCAACCGTTTGCGCGGCGGCCGCGCGATGAACGCGGCGTCGGCCCCAGCTGACACGAAAAGACGGGCTTGGCCTGCGTTCCGCAGGGCTGGCCCCGGCTCATGATCGCTATCGATCGGCACGCACGCGCCGTGCCTGGGAGGCAATCATGACAATCCGACAATCGCTGCTGTCCTTGGTGCTGGGCCTGGCTGCCGGCCACGCGCTGGCGTGCTATACCGTTTTCGACAGGTCCGGCCGGGTGATCTACAACGACCCGGAACCGCCGGTCGACATGAGCCGCCCGCTGCATGAAACCCTGCCGGCGCGGTTTCCCGGCGGCCACATGGTGTTCGATGCGCAGGCCGACTGTGCCGCCGTTTCCCCGCCGCTGCCCGCGGTCGTGGCGCGTGATGGCGCGCCGCTGCTGACCGACCGGCGCACGGCCCAGGCCATGAACGTTCCTTATACGGTGCTGCAAGGCTCGATCGTCATTGTTCAGCCGCGCCACGCCCGGGTCGGGGCTGGCGTGACGGTCGTTCCGGCGGAAACGCTGGCAGCCCGGCCGGCGCAGGGGACAGTGATCACCGAACTGCGCGATCCGCCCATGACCATCGTGGAGTCCGCCGATGGAACGATGGTGGGCGAACTGGCCAGGCGCTGACGAATGCGGGTCCTCAGTTCAATTCGCCGGGCGCCGTGATGGGATCGGGGTCCCCAACGATGTCGGCGATGGCCAGCCGTGCCTTTTGCTCGGCCGCCAGAACGGCCTCCAATTCGCTTTTGCAGCCCGGGGCGCTGGTGAGTTTCTCGGAATTCGCGTTCCACACGCTGTCGGGCTCTTCCACGCAGACCTTGGCGTAGCCGACGAATTGATCGCCAGCCTCGACCGAATAAGCAGCGATGAAATAGCCTTTGTAGGGGCCGCTGATTCGTTCCATGCGGCAATCCTACGACGCCGCATCAGTGTTTTTCATGAGGCAGCAATCCGAAACACGAGATACACGTGAGCTGCGCGCCACCTGACGGCCGCGCTGGGGCCGCGAGCGCCCGCGGCGCGGCCGAGTGGCGCGAAGCGGGGTTTGCGCGCATCGCGCCTGAGCGGTTAGGATCGCGCTCTGGGAAACGCGGATGAGCAACGACAAGCCCTTGCGCCTTCATGTACCTGAGCCGTCGGGGAGGCCGGGCCACGAGACCGATTTCTCGTACCTGCATCTGTCGCGCGCGGGCGAAGTCCGTCGCCCGGCCGTGGACGCCGCGCCGGCCGACACCAGCGATCTCGCGTACAGCCTCGTTCGCGTGCTGGACGACGAGGGCCGCGCCGCCGGCCCCTGGGCGCCGCAGGTGGATACGCAGCTGCTGCGGACCGGGTTGCGCGCGATGATGAAGACCCGCGCCTACGACGCGCGGATGCTGATCGCGCAACGGCAGAAAAAGATATCGTTCTACATGCAGTGCCTGGGCGAGGAAGCCATCGCGACGGCCCATGCGCTGGCGCTGCAGCAGGGCGACATGTGCTTCCCGACCTACCGCCAGCAGGGCCTGTTGCTGGCCAGGGACGACGTCTCGATGGTGGAGATGATCTGCCAGCTCATGTCCAACGAGCGCGATCCGCTCAAGGGCCGGCAGTTGCCGGTGATGTACTCGTACAAGCGGGCCGGCTTTTTCACGATCTCGGGCAACCTGGCCACGCAGTTCATCCAGGCCGTCGGCTGGGGCATGGCCTCGGCGATCAAGGGAGACACCAAGATCGCATCGGCCTGGATCGGCGACGGCGCCACCGCCGAGGCGGATTTCCACACGGCGCTGACCTTCGCCCATGTGTACCGCGCCCCGGTCATCCTGAACGTGGTGAACAACCAGTGGGCGATCTCGACATTCCAGGCCATCGCCGGCGGCGAGGCCACGACGTTCGCCGCGCGCGGCGTGGGCTGCGGCATCGCGTCGCTGCGCGTGGACGGCAACGATTTTCTCGCGGTGTATTCCGCCTCGCGCTGGGCCGCCGAGCGCGCGCGCGGCAACCTCGGTCCGACGCTGATCGAGTGGGTGACCTATCGCGCGGGCGCGCATTCGACTTCCGACGATCCGTCCCGGTACCGGCCGGCCGACGATTGGGCGCATTACCCCCTGGGCGATCCCATCGCGCGGTTGAAGCAGCACCTGGTGCTGCTGGGAGCGTGGTCCGACGAGGAGCATGAGGCCACGCAGAACGAGCTCCAGGCCCAGGTGGCCGCGGCGCTGAAGGAGGCCGAGCAGTACGGGTCGCTGGCCGACGGCCACGTGGCCGACGCCGCATCGATGTTCGAGGACGTGTACAAGGACATCCCCGATCATCTGCGGCAGCAACGCGATGAACTGCTGGGAGGCAGATCATGAACGCGCGGGAACAGGCACAACCGGCGGCCAGCGGCACGGGCAGCAGCCGGATGACCATGATCCAGGCGCTGCGCTCGGCGATGGATGTGATGCTCGAGCGCGATCCCAATGTGGTCATCTACGGCCAGGACGTGGGCTATTTCGGCGGCGTGTTCCGATGCACCGAGGGCCTGCAGGCCAAGTACGGCAAGTCGCGCGTGTTCGACGCGCCGATTTCCGAAGGCGGCATCGTCGGTTCGGCCATCGGCATGGCGGCCTATGGGTTGCGGCCGGTGGTGGAAGTGCAGTTTGCCGACTACTTCTATCCCGCCTCCGACCAGATCGTCTCGGAGGCCGCCAGGATGCGCCACCGCTCCGCAGGCGATTTCACGGCGCCGATCACCATCCGGATGCCTTGCGGCGGTGGCATCTATGGCGGGCAAACGCACAGCCAGAGCCCCGAAGCGCTGTTCACCCACGTGTGCGGGATACGTACCGTGATGCCGAGCAACCCCTACGACGCCAAGGGGCTGCTGATCTCCTGCATCGAGAATGACGACCCGGTGATCTTCCTGGAACCCAAGCGCCTGTACAACGGACCCTTCGACGGCCATCACGACCGCCCCCTGGTGCCCTGGTCGGCGCACCCGCTGGGCCTGGTGCCCGAGGGCCACTACACCGTCCCGCTGGAGTCGGCGACGGTTTTCCGTCCCGGTGAACAATTGACGGTGCTCACGTACGGCACGATGGTCTTCGTGTCGGAGACGGCGGCGCGCGAGACCGGCCTGGATGCCGAGATCATCGACTTGCGCAGCCTGTGGCCGCTGGACTTGCAGACCCTGGTCGCTTCGGTGAAGAAGACCGGCCGCTGCGTGGTCGTGCACGAGGCCACGCGCACGAGCGGCTTCGGCGCCGAGCTGGTGGCTCTGATGCAGGAGCACTGCTTCTATCACCTCGAAGCGCCGATCGAACGCGTGTGCGGGTGGGACACGCCTTATCCCCATGCGCAGGAATGGGCCTATTTCCCCGGCCCGGACCGCGTTGCCGCCGCGATGCGGCGCGTGATGGAGGAATGAGGATGGGCATTCACGTGATCAAGATTCCGGACATCGGCGAAGGCATCGCCGAAGTCGAACTCGTGGCCTGGCATGTGCAGGCCGGCGATCAGGTGACGGAAGACCAGGCGGTGGCCGATGTGATGACCGACAAGGCCACCGTGGAGATTCCGTCGCCGGTGGCCGGCAAAGTGCTCGCCCTGGGCGGCGAGGTCGGCAGTTTGATGGCCGTGGGGTCGGAGCTTATTCGCATTGAGGTGGAAGGGGAGGTTGGCCGGCCAGCCAAACCGGCGGCGCCGGCCCCGGTGGCAACGCCCGCACCCGCGCCGGTGGCGCGGGCCCCGGTCGCCACGCCGCCCGCGGCCCAGGTGCGGACGGCGATCGAAACTGTTGCACCGGCCCGGCCGCAACCTGCGGTCCAGCCGCAACCCACAGTCCAGCCGCACGGCGACAAGCCCATCGCGTCCCCGTCGGTGCGCCGGCGCGCCTGGGAGCTTGGCATCGACCTGAAGCAGGTCAGACCTAGCGGCACGGCCGGCCGGATCACGCACGCCGACCTCGACTCACGCGCTGCGGCCGGGGCGGTGGCGGTGCGCGCGGCGCGACCGTTGCCGGCCACCGGCCTGCATCGCGACGACGAAGAAAAGATCCCGGTGATCGGCCTGCGCCGCAAGATCGCGCAGAAGATGCAGGAGGCCAAGCGGCACATCCCGCACTTCGCCTATGTCGAGGAAGTGGACGTGACCGAACTGGAGGCGCTGCGCACCCGCCTGAACGCCAAGCGAGAAGGTCAAAGGCCGCGCCTGACCGTGCTGCCGTTCCTCATGCGGGCCCTGGCCCTGGCCGTGCGCGAATTTCCGCAAATGAACGCCCACTTCGACGACACGGCCGGTGTGGTGACGCGTTACGGCGCGGTGCACATCGGCATCGCGACACAAACCGGTGCCGGTTTGATGGTTCCCGTGGTGCGGCAGGCCCAGGCCCTCGATCTCTGGGCCAGCGCCGCCGAAGTGACGCGCGTGGCCGAGGCCGCGCGCAAGGGCAGGGCCACGCGCGACGAACTGACCGGATCGACGATCACGATCAGCAGCCTGGGCCCGTTGGGCGGCATCGTCTCCACGCCCATCATCAATGCGCCCGAGGTGGCGATCATCGGCGTCAACCGGATGGTGATGCGGCCGATGATGCTGGGCGGCGCCGTGGTGCCGCGTCTGATGATGAACCTGTCTTCCTCATTCGATCACCGGGTGGTGGATGGCCAGCATGCGGCGGAATTCATCCAGGCCCTGCGCGGTTTGCTGGAATGCCCGGCGACGCTGTTCGTGGAGTAGGTGCCCTGGAAAGGTTGTCATGCCGGGCTTGACCCGGCATCCATGACTTCCTGGATTGCGGTGCCGGGCCGGAGCGTGATGCCTCGGCACGTGCATAGCGTAGGCCCGGCATTGGGCTCGCTTCACTGGACAGCTGCGCGCCCCGGGCGTTCCGCGAGCCCAGCCCGCAATGACGGACCCTAGCGAAAAGCCCGGCTCAGAAAGCGCGAACCGGCCAGGCCGAACCGCCAGGGCACGTCCATCGCCTTGCTGATGCCCACGCGCGGGCCGCAGATGATGTCGTGGGCCCGGGGCGATGCCAGCACCTCGAAGGGCGGCCGGTCCAGCCGTGCGCCGTTGAGTTCACGGGTGATGCGCAGCGCCTCGCCGACGCGGCCCGGGCCTGAGCACAGCAGGCGCAGCTCGTCCAAACCGCGGCGCTCCCGCATGAGGTCTATGCCCTGCAGCGGTTCGATGGCACGGATCAGTACCCCGGCGCCGTGGCCTGCTTCGCGGCAAACGAAGTTCAGGCACCAATGGATGCCGTAGGAGCGGTAGACATAGGCGTGGCCGGGCGGGCCGAACATCACGGCATTGCGCGCTGTCGGGCCTGAAAAGCTGTGCGAGGCCGGGTCCTCGCGGTCGTAAGCCTCGGTTTCCACGATGCGTCCGCCCACCCCGTCGACCAGCAGCACGGCGCCGATGAGGCTGCGGGCGACGTGGTGGGAATCGGGCGCGAAGTCCTTTGGCTTCATTCGTGGTTGAGCTGCAGTTCGGCAAACCGGCAGTTTGAACGGAAAGGAATTTTTACGGCGGTTAAGCCGGAAGAAGACTTCCTAGGGCTTGTTAAACACTGTATAAAGAAACAGTATTGTAGGTCTTTCGCCGTGTCCCAGCTTACCCCTCTTCATCTTGTCGATCCGAGCCGCCTGCCTCATGTCTGGCGGGGGGAGGACCTCGCGTCCCAGGAGGCGGTGGTGCCCACCGGCCATGCCGCGCTGGACGCACAACTGCCCGGGGGTGGCTGGCCGGTCGGCAGCATGGTGGAGATTTTGCAGGAGCGCTGCGGGCCGCATGTGTGGCAACTGCTGCTGCCCGCCCTGGCGCAGGCCATTCGCAAACAGGCCGGTCCCGTGGTGCTGGTGAATGCGCCGTTCGAGCCGTTCGGCCCCAGCCTGGCGGCGCAGGGGCTGCCGGGCGAGCGCCTGCTGTGCGTGCGCGCCGACAAGCCCGCGGCCCGGCTCTGGGCCGCCGAGCAGGTCTTGCGCTGCGCCGACGTCGCGGCAGTGCTGGCGTGGCTGCCCCAGGCCAGGAGCGCCGAACTGCGCCGCCTGCATATGGCGGCCCAGCAGCACGAGCGGTTGCTGTTCGTTTTTCGCGGCTTGAACGCGCGCCAGGATGCTTCGCCGGCCCGCTTGCGGCTGCTGGCCGAAGGGGTGGATTCGCTTGAACTGCACATCTTCAAGCGGCGCGGCCCGCCCCTGGAAACGCCGCTGGCATTGCCGGGCCATGCCGCGCGGCTGGCGGCGCTGCTCGAGGCGCGCAAGCGGCGCGGGTCGGCAAGCGCACCCGGCGCGCCGGCTATCCCCCTGCCCAGGAGATCGCATGTACTGGATCGCACTGCTGCCCTCACATGAAGACCAGCGCTGCGCCTGGGGCTGGCGGGCCTTGCAGTTCACGCCCCGGGTGGCGCAGGTCGATGAAGCGCTGCTGCTGGAAGTCTCGGCGTCGCTGCGCCTGTGGGGCGGCCGCAAGCGCCTGCTGCGCCTCCTCCTCGATGAATGCGAGCCGCTGGCTGCAGCGCAATGGGCGCAAGGCGCCACCTCGCTCACCGCCCTGGCCTTGTTGCGCCTGAAGGTGCGTGGCGATGCGGAACCCGCCCGGCTGCCGCAGGACCTGCCGCTGGAAATGCTGAGCGCCGCGCGCGAGCACGTGCCGGTCCTGGAGCGCACCGGTTGCCGCAACTGGGGCGACTTGCGCGCCTTGCCGCGCGCCGGTGTGGCGCGGCGCTTCGGTGCGGGCTTGCTCGATGCGCTGGATGCCGCTTATGGCGAGCGGCCGGAGCGTTATCCCTGGCTCCAGCTGCCCGAGGCATTCGACATGAAGGTCGAGCTCGCCGCGCTGGCCACCAGCGCGCCCGAACTGATGTGGAGCGCGCAGCGCCTGCTGACGCAGCTGCAGGTCTGGCTGCAGGCGCGCCATCGCGGCGTGCTGGCGCTCGAACTGGAATGGACACTGGACTTGCGGCGCCTGAACGGCGTGCGGCTGCCCAGCCATGAGCAACTGGCGGTGCGCACGGCCCAGCCCACGCAGGACATCGCCCACCTGCGGCGCCTGGTCGGCGAGCACCTGTCGCGTGCCAGCCTGTCGGCGCCGGCCAATCACCTGCGGCTGCGCTCGCTCGAAACCCTGTCCTGGCCCGGCGCCAACAAGAGCCTGCTGCCCGAGGAAAACGTCAAGGGCGAACGCCTGCATCAACTGGTGGAGCGGCTCAGCGTGCGGCTGGGGGAGGGCAATGTGCTGGTGCCGGTGGCGCAGGCCGATCACCGGCCCGAACGCATGCAGCGCTGGGAGCCCGCCAGGGTTGCACCTCACCCCAGCCCCCTCTCCAATGGGAAGAGGGAGCTTTCTCGACAGGAGAGGGCGGGGGGCAAGCAGGACGCCCTCTATCCGCCCTGGCTATTGCCGCAGCCCCTGCGGCTGGAGGTGCACGGGGAAAAACCGCAATACCACGGGCCCTTGCGCCTGCTGGCCGGCCCGCAGCGGCTGGAGACCGGCTGGTGGGACGCGGCAGCGCAAGGCCCGGCCCTGCGCGATTACTTCATAGCGCGCAGTGAAGAAGCCGGGCTGCTGTGGGTGTACCGCGAGCGGTTCGCCGCGCGAGCCGGGGAAGAGATGGCGCCGGTGCGCTGGTTCCTGCACGGGATCTACGCATGATGTCCGTCCTTCTGCCCGCCTACGCTGAACTGCACTGCCTGACCAACTTCAGCTTCCAGCGCGGCGCCTCCCATCCGGGCGAACTGGTGCAGCGCGCTTACGAGCTGGGCTACTGCGCGCTGGCGATCACCGACGAATGTTCGGTGGCCGGCGTGGTGCGCGCCTATGCGGCGCGCAAGGACATGAAGCTGCCCGCCGATGATTTGTTCAAGCTGATCCTGGGCAGCGAATTCCGCTTCGACGGTTTCCGGCTGGTGGCGCTGGCGCGCAATGTGACGGGCTGGGGCAACCTGTGCGAATTCATCACGGCCGCCCGGCTCCATGCGAAAAAAGGCGAGTACAGCGTGAGCCGCGAGCGCAGCGATTTCAATTTGCTGCAAGAGTGCGAGATCCTGGTGGCGCCATTGCGCGAGGGCCCGGATGCGCTCGATGCCGGGGATGCGGTGGCACTGGAAGGCATCGTCGCCTGGGCGAAGAATCTTTTCGGCGCGCGCGCCTGGCTCGCGGCCGAGCTGACGCTGGGCCTGGACGACGCGCTGTGGCTGGACACGCTGCAGCGCGCGGGCGCCGCCGCCGGCGTGCCGCTGGTGGCGGCCGGCGACGTGCACATGCACGTGAGATCGCGCAAGGCCCTGCAGGACGTGATCACCGCGGTGCGCGAAGGCAAGGTGGTGAGCGAATGCGGCCTGGCGCTGCAGGCCAGTGCCGAGCGTCATCTGCGCCCGCGCGTGCGGCTGGGCGGCATCTACCCCGCCGAACTGCTGGCGAACACCTTGCGCGTGGCGGCGCGTTGCACGTTCAGCCTGGAGTCCATCAAGTACCAGTACCCGCTGGAGACGGTGCCGCCAGGCATGACGCCGGCGCAGGCGCTGCGGCAATTCACGATCGAAGGCGCGCGCAAGCGCTATCCGCAAGGGGTGCCCTGGAAGGTGCGCCGGCAGCTGGTGCACGAGCTGCGGCTGATCGCCGCCTGCCGGTACGAGATGTACTTCCTGACCGTGCACGACATCGTGCGCCACGCGCGCGAGCAGGAGATCCTGTGCCAGGGGCGCGGCTCGGCGGCCAATTCGGCCGTCTGCTACTGCCTGCACGTGACCGAGGTGGACCCGGCGCGCGCCAACCTGCTGTTCGAGCGTTTCATCAGCAAGGAGCGCAAGGAGCCGCCCGACATCGACGTGGACTTCGAGCACGAGCGGCGCGAGGAAGTCATCCAGTACATCTACGCCAAGTACGGGCGCGACCGCGCCGCCATCGCCGCCGTGGTCGCCAGCTACCGCTCGCGCAGCGCCATCCGCGACGTGGGCAAGGCGCTGGGCATCCCGGCCGCGCTGGTCGATGCCTTCGCCAAGGAACATTACTGGTTCGACGAGGAGGGCCTGCAGGTGCGGCGCCTGTGCGAGCGGGCGGCCGAGAGCGGCGTCCAGATGGATGAATTGCGCATGCGGCAGTGGCTGGAACTGACCGAAACGCTGCGCGGCTTTCCGCGGCACCTGAGCCAGCATGTGGGCGGTTTCGTGCTGACGCAGGGAAAGCTCACGCGGCTCGTGCCGGTGGAAAACGCCGCCATGCCGGATCGCTCCATCATCCAGTGGGACAAGGACGACCTGGAGGACATGGGCCTGCTCAAGGTCGATGTGCTGGCCCTGGGCATGCTCACCGCGCTGCGCCGCTGCCTGGATTTCGTGAGCCAGCGCCGCGGTTATCCGTTCGCGCTGCAGGACATCGAGGACAAGGACGTTCAGACCTACGACATGATCTGCCGGGCCGACACCGTGGGCGTGTTCCAGATCGAGAGCCGCGCGCAGATGTCGATGTTGCCACGCCTCAAACCCCGCGAGTTCTACGACCTGGTGATCGAGGTGGCCATCGTGCGCCCCGGGCCGATCCAGGGCGGCATGGTCCATCCGTATCTCAAGAGCCGCGAGCGCGTGCGCAAAGGCGAGAAGATCCGCTACGAGAACGACGCCCTGAAGCCGGCGCTGGAGCGCACGCTGGGCGTGCCGATCTTCCAGGAGCAGGTGATGCAGATCGCGATGATCGCCGCGGGCTTCTCGCCGGGCGAGGCCGATCGCCTGCGCCGCTCGATGGCGGCCTGGAAGCGCCGCGGCGGGGTGCACCAGTTCCAGGACCGGCTGATCGGCGGCATGCTGGCCAAGGGCTATCGACTCGAGTTCGCGCAAAGCATCTTCAAGCAGATCCTGGGCTTCGGCGAATACGGCTTTCCGGAAAGCCACGCCGCCAGCTTCGCGCTGCTGGCCTACGACAGCAGCTGGCTCAAGTGCCACGAGCCCGAGTGCTTCCTGGCCGCGATGCTCAACTCGCAGCCCATGGGTTTCTATTCGCCGTCGCAGCTGGTGCAGGATGCCCGCCGCCATGGCGTGCAGGTGCTGCCGCCCGACGTGTCGTACAGCGACTGGGATTGCACACTCGAATTGGGGTCAGATTCCAATTCTTTTCCTGCGGGGAAATTGGAATCTGACCCCAATTTAGCGGTGCGGCTGGGGCTGCGGATGGTGGGAACGCTCAGCGAAGCGGGCGCGCAGCGCGTGGTGGCCGCGCGGGCGCAGGCGCCGTTCGCCAGCACCGAGGACATGGCGCTGCGGGCGCGCCTCGATGTGAAGGATCTGAACGCGCTGGCGTCGGGCGATGCCTTGCTCTCGCTCTCGGGCCACCGGCGCCAGCAGGTCTGGGACGCGGCGGCGCAGCGCGGCGTGCCGGCACTGCTGCAGGGTGCGCCGGTCAACGAGGAAGCGTTGGCGCTGCCCGCCGCGCCCGAAGGCGAGGAAATCGTGTTCGACTACGCTTCTCTGGGCCTGACGCTGCGCCGCCATCCGCTCGCCTTGCTGCGCCCGCGGCTGGCGCGCATGAAGCTGCTCAGCGCCGCGCAGTTGCATGACCTTCCGGATGGTCGCCGCGTGCGCGCTTGCGGCATCGTCACCGTGCGCCAGCAGCCGCAGACGGCGCATGGAACGATCTTCGTCACGCTCGAGGACGAGACCGGACCGGTGAACGTGATCGTCTGGAAGACGCTGCGTGAAGAACAGCGCGATGACCTGCTGAAGGCGCGGCTGCTCGCCGTCGACGGCATCTGGCAGCGCGACGTGGACAGCGGCGGGC
>DATMBW010000336.1:0-4056 GCA_035559095.1 Ramlibacter sp. | reverse complement strand
GTGCCGCGAGAACATGGCGGTGTACAAGATTCCGCGCATCGTGCAATTCGCCGATGCCCTGCCCAAGAGCGGCAGCGGCAAGGTGATGTGGCGCACCCTTCAGGAGGCGCAGGACAAGGCAGACTCCTGGCCAGGAGCGTGCGGCAGAAGCTGAGTTCACGCGCGTCGCGGCAGGCGGTGCCCGGCGGGGGCTCACACTGTGACGGTAGGCAAGGGATTGTTCGCACCGGCATAACGCTGTGAACGGGGCCCCGGCGCCCCATGCCGCAGCTTTGCTGGGCTAGACTGTCAATCCGACAAGATTACAGCAAGGGGTTCGCCCATGAGCAGTGTCCCCGCGCCAAGCACCGGCTGGCAGGAACGGGTCGCCCCCGACGAGCAGGAGCGCTACGCGGGCTATGCGCGGCAGTTCGCGCAGATCCAGGCCAGGAAGTCCGCGCGCTGGGGCATCGGCCGGACCCTGCACCGAAAGCAGCTCACGGCGGCGCACGGCACGCTCGAGGTGCTGGACGGATTGTCCAGTTATGCGCGCCACGGACTGTTCACCAAGCCAGGCATCCACGACGTGTGGGTGCGCATTTCCAACGGCGGCCTGGACCGCGCGCCCGACCATGCGCCGGACATCCGGGGATTCGCGCTGCGGGTGTTCGGGGTCCAGGGAAATTCGGCGCTGGGCGACGGCCCGGCCAAGAGCCAGGATTTCACGTTGATCAACCAGGAAGTGTTCGGCTTTCGAAACAGCGATGAGTTCGTCGCATTCGTGGTGGCGGCCGCGCAAGGCCGCGGTGAGATGTTCAGGCATTTCTTCAAGCGCTACGGGCTGATCGGTGGGTCGCGCCAGCTGGCCAGGCTGCTGAAAGTCGGCGGCAAACCGTTCAGCGGCTTCGCCACCGAGCCGCTGTACAGCACGGTGCCGATGGCCAACGGCCCCTATGCGGTGCGGGTGCGGCTGATGCCGGCCGCGTCCAACGGCAGCGCGGCCGCCGGCGCCCGCGAGGACTGGGCCCAGGACTTCTGCTCGCGGCTGGCCCGGCACCCGCTTCACTGGGACTTGCAAGTGCAGTTTTTCGTGAGCGAGGCGCTCACGCCGATCGAAGACGCCTCGGTCAACTGGGCCACCCCCTACGGCACGGTGGCGCGCCTGATGCTGCCCAGGCAGGACTGCGCCTCGGCCGAGGGCCGCGCGCTGGCCGAGCAGGTGGAGGCCACCGTGATCGACCCGTGGCAAGCCCTGGCGGAACACCGGCCGCTGGGCGACGTGCAGCGCGCCCGCAAGGTGGTCTATTTCGAGAGCCAGAAGGGGCGCGGCGCCGCCTGAGGGCGGGCATCCCTCATCGACGCGGCTGCGGGCCGGCCACGCGTTCGCCAAGCCGGGCGCGAAACGGGCATGCGCCGAGCACGATGCCCCTTGGGCTAACATCCATTGCCCATTTGCCTCGCGAGGATGCCGTGAAGATCAGGTCCGTCGAACCTTTCATCCTGCATGTGCCGGTCACCGGCTCGCAGATCGCCGACAGCACGCACACGATCACGCACTGGGGCGTGGTAGGCGCGCGCATCACCACCGAGGATGGCCTGGACGGCTTCGGTTTCACCGGCACCCATGCCTGGTTGCCGGGCGACCGGCTCATCACGCAGTGCGTCGCCACGTGCCATGCGCCGCTGCTCGTCGGCGAGGACGCGGATGATGTGCAGCGGCTGTGGCTCAAGCTCGCGCGCAACCCGGCGCTGCAATGGATAGGCCGCGCGGGCATCACCACGCTGTCGCAAGCCGCCATCGACATCGCGCTGTGGGACCTCAAAGCCAAGCAGGCCGGCGTTCCCCTGTGGAAGCTGCTGGGCGGCCAGGTGCGCGAAAAGGTCAGGGCGTACAACACCGACATCGGCTGGCTCAGCATCGCCGACGACAAGCTGGTCGAAGGCGCGCTGCGCGCCGTCGGGCAAGGCTTCACCGGCATCAAGATCAAGGTTGGCTCGACGGTGGAACGCGACCTGCGCCGGCTCGAGGCGGTGCGGCGCGCCATCGGCCCCGATGTAACGCTGGCGATCGACGGCAACGGCAAATGGGACCTGGCCACCTGCCTGCGTTTTTGCCGCGCGGCCGAGGCGTTCGACGTCTACTGGTTCGAGGAGCCGCTGTGGTACGACGATGTGAAAGGTCACGCCGAGCTGGCGCGCGCCACGCGCATACCGGTCGCGCTGGGCGAGCAGCTCTACACGCAGGACGCCTTCTCGGAATTTTTGCACCAACGCGCCGTCCATTGGGTCCAGCCCGACGTCACGCGCATGGCCGGTCTGACCGAAGTGTGGCGGGTCTGCGAGACGGCGCATTCGCACCGGCTGCCGGTCGCGCCGCACGCGGGCGACATGAGCCAGGTCCACGTGCACCTGAGCTACGCGCATCCGGCTTGTGCCGTGCTCGAATACATCCCGTGGATCAAGGATTGCTTCACCGAGCCGGCAGAAGTGGTGGACGGCAGCTTCCGGCTGCCGCAGGAACCGGGCGCGGGCACGACGCCTACGCGCCAAGCCTGGGACAGATTCCGCCAAGCCGCGGCCTGAAGCGATGGCGACCGGCGGACAAGACGGACTCGGGCGGCCGGCAACCGGCTGGCGGCTGCGCCTGTATCAGGTCATCTACGAGTCGGATACGCCCGCGGGGCGACTGTTCGACAAGGTGATCGTTGCAGCCATCGTGGTGAGCGTGGCGGTTGTGATGGCCGACAGCGTGCGTGCCTGGAATGTCCGGCACCGCACCGCCTTCGAAATCGTGGAATGGGTCTTTACGGTGCTGTTCACGGTGGAATACATTGCCCGGTTGACGTCGGTGGATCGGCCATTGCGTTATGCCCGCAGTTTCTTCGGCATCGTCGACCTGATCGCGGTGCTGCCGACCTACCTCGCGCTCTTCCTGCCTGAGCTGCATGCGCTCATCGACGTGCGGGTCCTGCGCCTGCTGCGCATCTTCCGGATCTTCCGTCTCACCGAATACGTGGCTGAGTACCAGGTGATGGGCGAAGCCCTGCTGGCCAGCCGTCGCAAGATCCTGGTCTTCCTGGTGGCGGTGCTGATGGTGGCGCTGATCCTGGGCACGTTGCTTTATGTGGTGGAGGGGCCGGAACACGGCTTCAGCGACATCCCGACGGCCGTGTACTGGGCCATCACCACCATCACGACGGTGGGCTTCGGCGACATCACGCCCAAGACCGACATTGGCCGCCTGATCGCGTCGGTCATGATGCTGCTCGGCTGGGGCACGCTGGCGGTGCCCACCGGCATCGTGACCGCAGAGATGACAGTTCGCCGCCATGCGCGGCCGGTCCTCGTGCCGCGTACCTGTGCGAAATGTGGCTCAGCAGGTTATGGACCCGAGGCGAAGTTCTGCCAGCAATGCGGCGCTGGGCTGCCGGAGACTATCGAGTCCTGAGGGAAATCTGTTACGCAGGCGGTGGACGCTTTGCGCTAATGTTGCCGTTCTTTCAACTGACCGGAGACCTCCATGCGCAAAGTTCTTTCCATGTTGACGGCCCTGTTCCTGTTGATGGCCGGGACGGCCTGGGCCAACCAATGTCCCACCATGATGAAGGCGATCGACGACAAGCTGGCCACCAACCCCACGCTGACCAAAGACGTTTCCGACAAGGTCACCAAGCTGCGCGCGGACGGCGAGGCTGCCCACAAGACGGGCAAGCACGCGGACGCCGAGAAGGCCCTGGGCGAGGCGAAGAAACTGCTCGGGATCTGACCGCCGGGCTTGGGCTCCGTGCGGTGCCCCGGGAACCCGCAACACAGCTTTCGGCTGACGAGTTCAGACGGGACCTTGAGCCTTCAGTCGATGGCCGCGCCGCGTTGCGCCAGCAGTTCGCGCAGCACCGAGCGGTGGCAATGGTTCTCGTCCTCGCAGTAACAGCCCAGCGAAAAAGAGGTCCGGTGCGACATCGCCGCGAGCAGATCGAGCAGGTGGCTGGCCTCGGGCTGCTTCATTTCCGCCTGGAACTTGCGCCGGAACGCGGCCCATGACTTGTCGTCCTGCGCCGCTTGGCCTTGCGCCATCAG
>DATMBW010000335.1:0-4432 GCA_035559095.1 Ramlibacter sp. | reverse complement strand
ACGCGTTCGGCCAATGGCGCCTGCTCCATCAGGGGCAGCAGCCCGCAGTTCATCAGGAATCGCGCCTGCGTGGTGTAGCCGAGGGTGGGCAAGCCCGCCTCCTGGGCCGCCAGCGCGAGGCCGGTGAAATTCACATGGGCCGTGATGTCCTTGCGGCCCAGGTCGGGCAAGGGATCGCTGTCGGCCATGTGGCCGCGGTGGCACATCAGCGTTCCCATGTGGCGCTGTGGATGGTAGTACTCGCCTTCCGTGAAGCCATAGTCGATGAAGAAGGCCGCGCCACGCACCAGGCGGTCCGCCAGGGTGCGCATGAAAGCTTCGGCCTGGGGATGGATTTCGGTGAAGTAATCGTGCGGGCCCTCGATGTCCACCGGGGGCCGCAGCTCGGTGGGGCGATCGGCCCAGCCCAACGTGCCGTCCGGCCCGGCCAGCGTGACGCCGCGCTCGTGCCAGACCCCTTTGGCGCGCGCCAGCAGCTTGACCGGCATCGCGTCGAGCACCTCGTTGCCGACCACGACGCCGTTGATGGCTTGCGGCAGTTCGCCGGCCCAAGCCACCTTGCCCGCGAAGGGGACCAGCGCATCGTATTGACGGGCCCGCAAGCTGCCGGACACGTCGACGATGGTGTAGCGGCGCACGCGGTCGCCCAGCGACTGCAAAAGTTGCGCCGCCAGGGCCCCGGAGCCCGCGCCGAACTCCCAGACTTCATCGCTGCCGGTAGCGATCAATGCATCGGCTACCTGCACGGCCAGTGCCCGGCCGAACAGCGGCGTCATCTCCGGCGCGGTCACGAAATCGCTGCCCGAAGCGGGCATCTGGCCGAACTTGCGCGAACTGTTGGCGTAGTAGCCCAGGCCCGGCGCGTACAGCGCCAGCGCCATGAAACGATCGAATGGCAGCCAGCCGCCGGCGCGGCGGACGGCTTCTTCCACCAACGCCTGCAGGGCTCTCGTTAAACTCATTGCTTCTGTCGTCACTTTCGCAATTGTCCCCGAATGAGCGATTCGCCCCGTTTGCGCACCGCGCTGGTCACCGGCTCCGCCACGCGGCTCGGCCGCGAGGTCGTGCTGGCCCTCGCGGCCGCCGGTTGGCAACTGGCCGTGCACTTCCGCGGCTCCGACGCCGAGGCGGCGCGGACGGTGGCCGACTGCCTGGGGCTGGCGCCGCCGGGCACGCAGGTCGAAAGCTTCCAGGCCGACCTCGATGACGAAGCGCAAGCGCGCGCATTGCTGCCGCGCGTGGTCGAGCGCTTCGGCGCCGTGGACGCCGTGGTCAACAACGCTTCGATGTTCGAGCACGACAGCATCGGCAGCTTCGGCTACCAGGCGCTGCTGGCGCACGTGCGCACCAATACCGGCGCCCCCATCCTGCTGGCCCAGGCGCTGCACCAGCATGTCTGCGCCAGGTCGGGTCCGGCACGCGATGCCGACGCGGTCGTGGTGAACATGCTGGACCAGAAGCTGTGGAACCAGAACCCCGACTTCCTGAGCTATACGCTGTCCAAGGCCGCGCTGGAGGCAGCAACCACCATGCTGGCCCTGGCGCTGGCGCCGCAGCTGCGCGTGGTCGGCGTGGCGCCGGGACTGACCCTGACCAGCCATTTGCTGTCGCAGGAAAAGTTCGACGCGTTGCATCGGCTGTCGCCGCTCGGACGCTCTTCGACGCCCCTGGACGTCGTGGGGGCGGTGAAATTCGCGCTGGACAATGCATCGATCACCGGTACCACCCTGCTGGTCGACGGCGGGCAGCACCTGATGAAATTCGATCGCGATTTTTCGCTCATGTAACCTTGCGGGTGCTCTGACCCCAACTGACTAAGCATGACCAAGGCCGGTACCCAGATCCTCTCGCTCGAAGGCCTGCGCTTCGACGCCAACCTGGGCATACTCGACCATGAGAAGACGAGCCCTCAGCCGATCCTGGTCGATGCCCAGCTGAACCTGGGCACGCAGCCGCTCTTGCCGCGCGACGACGACATCGGCCATGTGCTGGACTACCGCAAGGTGCGGCGCATCATCATCGACGAGTGCACGGCCGAGCACGTGAACCTGCTGGAGAGCCTGATCGGCAAACTGGCCGCCCGGCTGATGCAACTGCCCGGCGTGGTGGGCGTGCGGGTGCGCATCGTCAAGCTGGAAATCTTCGACGACTGCGAAGTCGCGATCCGGGTCGAAACAGGGCTCTGGTAAGCACGCTTGCGGCGCGTACCGCGCGGGTCGGTGCGATGCCGCGCCGTAAAATAATCGGTCCCGTACTCGTCGCGTACCAGGAGGCTCCACTTGAAGCTGATTGAATTGAACGGCAAGCCGCTCAACGACGGCAAGGTGCCGCTGGTGTGCTGCCCGTTGGTCGCTCGCACGGCCGACGACCTGCTGGCGGAGGCGGATCGGGTGATCGGCCGCCGCCCCGACATCCTGGAGTGGCGGGTCGATTTCTTCGCCGGCATCGCCGACACGCAAACCGTTCGCGCCACGGCGGCGCGGCTACGCAAGCTCGCGGGTTCCCTGCCGGTGCTCTTCACGTGCCGCTCCCAGCGCGAAGGGGGCGAGCCTATCGCGCTGCAGGAAGACGGCGTCGTCGCTCTCTACGAGGCGATCTGCGGCGACAAGATCGTCGATTTCGTCGACTTCGAACTGGCGAGCCAGCCCGCCAACCTGGCCGCCGTGCGCCAATTCGCGCGGGCGAGCGGCGTGCAGCTCGTCGTCTCGTACCACAACTTCCAGAGCACCCCCGAGCGCGGCGCGCTGGTGGAGAAGTTCGTGCAGGCGCAACGCCAGGGCGGCGACATCGCGAAGGTGGCGGTGATGCCGCGCAGCATGCGTGACGTGCTGACCCTGCTCGATGCGACGCTGGAAGCCGGCGAGAAGACGCACGTGCCGCTGATCAGCATGTCGATGGGACCGCTCGGCGCGCTGACGCGCATGTGCGGCTGGGCGTTCGGCTCGGCCCTGACGTTCGCCGTCGGCGCAAGCAGTTCGGCGCCGGGGCAGATGCCCGTGGAGGACGTGCGGGCCGGTGTCGCGCTGCTGCAGAGAGCCGGCCTGAAAGCCTGAGATTTCCTTAGGCGGCGCCGCGCCGCCTCCGGTTCGCCGGCCCACGGCGCGTAGCAATGCGCCGGCGCCGGCCATATACTCGCGAAAATGAACGAGTTCGTACATCCTGCGGCACGCGCCCGCAAGCCGTCGGGCGAGCCCGGCCGCACCAACGACCCGGACCGAACCAAGGCCAACATCATGGACGTGGCCTTGGCGGAGTTCGGCGAGAAGGGCCTGGCCGGGGCCCGGATCGACCAGATCGCCGCCGCGACGCAGACCAGCAAGCGGATGATCTATTACTACTTCGGCAGCAAGGAAGGCCTGTATCTGGCCGTGCTCGAGGAGTCATACCGCCGGGTGCGCGAAACCGAGGCCGAGCTGCGGCTGGGGGACCTGGAGCCGGAGGCGGCGCTGCGCCGCCTGGTGGCCTTCACCTTCGACCACCACCTGCGCAACGAGAACTACATCCGCATCGTCATGTCGGAGAACATCAATCGCGGCCAGTACCTGGCGCAGAGCCGGCGGATTCAGGAGCTCAACGTCCCGGCGATCGCGGCAATCCGCGACCTGTACGAGCGGGGCCTGCGGCAGGGCATCTTCCGTCCCGGTCTCGACCCGGTTGACATCCACGCTTCCATCTCGGCGCTGAGCTTTTTCAACGTGTCCAACCGCCACACGTTCGGGCTGATCTTCAAGGTCGATACGCAATCGGCGGCGTACATCGCCCAGCGCCGCGACAGTGTGGTTGACATGGTCGTCCGGTTCGTGCGCGCTCCCTAGCCAGCGGTGGCGAACGTCTTTGGCTAGGTGTTAACCCCTATAATAAAACTAACCAGTTCGTACAAAATCGCCTGCAGGAGAAATGCATGGTGCAGAAATTGATCGACCAGGTCTGCCGGGTGCTTTCGGTCGTCATGGTTGCCTGTCTCGCCCTCATGGTGGTGCTCGTGTTCGGCAACGTGGTGCTTCGCTACGGGTTCAACAGCGGCATCACCCTGTCGGAGGAGCTCTCGCGCTGGCTGTTCGTCTGGATGACGTTCATCGGCGCGCTGACCGCCTTGCGAAGCCATGCGCACCTCGGCACCGACAGCCTCGTTTCGCGGCTGCCGGTCGCGGGCAAGAAGATCTGCCTGGGCATCAGCCACCTGTTGATGCTCTTTATCTGCTGGCTGATGTTCAAGGGCGGCTGGGAACAGACCGTCATCAACTGGGGAACCACCAGCGCCGTGATGGAAGCATCGATGGCCTATTTCTACGTCAGCGGCGTCGTTTTCGCGGCGTTGGCCGCACTGGTCATCCTCCATGACTTCTGGAAGCTGGTCACGGGCCAGCTGAGCGAATACGAATTGATCGGCGTCACCGAGTCCGAGGAAGCAGTCAAGGGCGACCCGCGCGCT
>DATMBW010000334.1:0-7003 GCA_035559095.1 Ramlibacter sp. | reverse complement strand
CTTATGGCGACGTCAAGGAAGCACTCAAAAAACCCAATAAGACTTGACAACCGTGGACGCCGGCGCGATCAAGGTGGAAACGCTCAATGGCGCCGTCGCCCTGTCGGGCTTTGCGAAATCCAACGCCGAAAAGGCCCAAGCGGAAAACATCGCGCGCAATACCAAAGGCGTACGCCAGGTACTCAACCACCTCACCGTGCGGCCCTGAAGCGCAGCGGCGCGCCAGGCGCCTGGCCGGCTATCTGCCGCTCGCTTGGGCGCCGCGATTCAGAGTCCTATTTGACCTACGCTGGGGCGCAAGGCGCCTGCTGCTTTCCACGTGTCAGTTGAACCTCGGCAAAAGCGATCTGGAACAGCTGGTCGGAGATCACCCGCGCTCTTGCCGCAGCGGTCTCAAGCTCTGTCGTTCTCGTGGATTCAGACATAGGCAGCGCTCTTTTGCCGCGTGCCAACGTCGTCTCTAACGTGAGCATTCTTTCCGCTGCTCTTTGCCAAGCGGTGAAGGAAGGGACAACAGGGATGATTTTCGACATGATTTGCCTCTATGACAGCCAGTCTCGAATTTAGCGCGCGAAGAGTCGTCCCTCTGTTCGTTGGCGCACACATGAGCTTGAGCAAGAGGAATAATTTTTTGTCATCGCGCGTCGCATTCGGCGCGCGGGTATTTCTCTCACGCCTCATTTCGGCGGCTTGACCGTACCGGCGTAGAACACTTCGCACTGTCTGTCAAAAACCTTCCATTGCGTCAAAGCGTATGAGCGCGCCTTTGAAGAAGGGTGCCCTGCGCACAATAGCCGCGGAAACAGGAAAAGGGGCAGGTCTCCGTCCTGTGTACGGCAACGCACAGATGCCGTGGCGAGAAGCCGCTACCGTCCGTCCATGAACAATTTCAACACGCCATCGCGCTTGCCGTCGGTCACACGTCCTCCACTTGGCCGAACCGCGGGACAGGCACTGCGCCGAACGGCCCTCGTCCTGTCGATGCTGTTGTGGGCGGGCACTCCGGCCCTGGCGCAGGTGAGCGTCGGCGTGTCGCTCCCCGGTGTGAGCATCGGCATCAACATGCCCATGTATCCGCAATTCGTGCGCGTGCCGAACTATCCCGTGTACTACGCCCCGCGTTTTCGGACGAACTTCTTTTTCTACGACGGCAGGTATTGGGTGTATGAACAGGACAACTGGTACACCAGTTCCTGGTACAACGGTCCGTGGATGTTGGTGGCTCCGCGGGCTGTGCCGTTGTATGTGCTGCGCATCCCGGTGCGGTATTACAGCAATCCGCCGACGTATTTCCGAGGCTGGCGGCCCGATGCGCCGCCACGCTGGGGTGAGCACTGGGGCAACGAATGGTCGCAGCAGAGAAGCGGGTGGGACCGTTGGGACCGGCGAGCTGCGCCGGCGCCGGCCCCGCTGCCGCTCTATCAGCGACAGTACTCCGGCGATCGGTATCCACATGTCGATCTGCAGCAGGCGCTGCAGAGCCGCAACTACCGCTATCAGCCCCGGGACGCTGTCGTGCGACAGCAATATCAGCAGGCCGCACCAGTGGGGGCTGTGCCGCCTCAACACGCGCAGCAGGCCGCGCCCAGGAGGGCTCCCGATCTGCAAGGCCGTCCTGTCGTCCAGGGACGGACGCACCAGCCAGAACAGTCGCAACAGACGCCGCAGGTGCAGCAGCTACAACAGACGCAGCTACAGCAGCCGCAGCATTCGCGGCAAGGCGCCGAGGGGCGCGAGGCTCCTGCGGCCAGAGGAATCGACAGGGCTCAGGGACAGGCACAAGGCCGCGGCAAGGCGCAAGGTCGCGACCAGGATCGTGACAGCGAGAACACCCCGGGTCAGCAACACAAGAAATAACTCGGCGCGGCGGGGTGGTCGGAGGTTGCTGGCAGGCGTTGCCTGCCGCCAGCAACCCATTCGAAATCACAGATGCAAATACGATCCCTTTTCAGCGCGTTGCTCGTTGCCCCACTGCTGTGGTTGTCCGCCGCGCACGCCGAGCCACCGGTCAAAGTGCAAAACGAAGTCAATTTCCTGCTTGGCTATGTCGCCGGATCGGGCTGCGAGTTCTATCGCAACGGAAGTTGGTACGGCCCGCAAAAGGCACATTCCCACTTGCGCGACAAGTACAGGTACCTCACTGAAAACAACATGGTTAGTACCACGGAGCAGTTCATCGAGCGCGCTGCCAGCGTCAGCAGCTTTAGCGGCAAGCCCTATCAGATCCGATGCGCTGGGAGCGCGGCAGTTAGCAGCCAGCAATGGCTGCGCGAGAAATTATTGGAATTGCGGGCGGTGACATGATTGCATCGACGATTCGCGCTCTTGGCATCGCAGCGGCAACCGGCACTTTCCTGATTGCCAGCGGTTGCGCAACATTGCCCGATACGCAGTTCCTGACGCAGGATTACAAGACGCAGTCAGCTCGATTCGAAAGCGCATGGGGCCCACTGTCGGCCAAGAGAAGCGCCGCGATCGTGGCGGAACTCAAGCGCACCTCGGGCGACCTGGACATCCTGGACCGGCAGATCGCGCTCGAACAGCAAATCGGCGGCTCGCTCGTGGTGGGCAACAAGGTCACCTTGCTCCAGGACGGCCCGGCCACCTACCACGCCATGTTCGCCGCGATCGGCCGCGCGAAGGACCACATCAACGTGGAGTCCTACATCTTCGAAGACGATGAGATAGGCCGGCAGTTCGCGGATTTGCTGCTGGAGCGGCAGGCGAACGGAGTCCAGGTCAACGTGATCTACGACAGCGTGGGTGCGTTTGCCACCCCCAAGCCGTTTTTCGATCGCCTGACGCAAGCCGGCGTGCAGGTGCTCGAATTCAATCCCGTTAGCCCATTGGCCCTGAAGAAGCCCTGGTCGCTCACCCACCGCGATCACCGCAAGCTGCTGGTCGTGGATGGAGAAACGGCGTTTCTGGGCGGCATCAACATCAGCAGCGTGTACTCCAGTGGATCTTCCATCGGGGGCAGCGGGGGGCCGGTGGACCCGACGACCGGATGGCGCGATACCGACATACAGCTCGAAGGCCCCGTGGTGGGCGAATTCGAAAAGCTGTTCATCCAGACCTGGGACAAGCAAAAGGGCAAGCCGCTGGTGCGCAGGGACTCCTCTGCCGTGATCCAGCCGCGGGGCAATGACATCGTTCGCGCGATCGGCAGCACACCGGACGATCCGTACAGCCTGATCTACCTGACCCTGATTTCGGCGATCACCAACGCCGAAAAGCAGGTGTACATCACCAATGCCTACTTCGTGCCCGATCCGCAGCTTGTCAAGGCCCTGGTCGATGCCGCCGGACGCAGCGTGGACGTCAGGCTCATCCTGCCCAGCCAGTCCGATTCGCCGTCAGCGTATTACGCGGGCCGGTCGCACTACACCCAGCTGCTCGAGGCGGGCGTCAAGATCTATGAAAGGCGCGGCTCGCTGCTGCATGTCAAGACCGCGATCGTCGATGGCGTCTGGTCGTGCGTCGGCTCCAGCAACCTCGATTGGCGCAGCGCGCTGGACAACGATGAGATCAATGCGGTCATCGTGGGACGCGAGTTCGCCCAGCAGATGCAAGCCGCCTATGCCAAGGACATCGCCGCTTCCGATGCGATCGATATCGAAAGCTGGAACCGCCGGCCCATCCTGCTGAGGCTCAAAGAACTGACGGCGAGGCTGTGGGGACAACTGCTCTAAGCCAAGACCCATCGAGGCACGCTGGCTGGAGCCGTCCTCACAGCCGCCGGCCCACCACCTGGAACGGATCGCCGCGCGGAATGTCCGACAGCAGGCGGTCGAACTCCAGCTTCACCACCGCATAGCACTCGCACACTGCTTTTTCCAGGCCCGGGCGGTCCAGCACGTCGATGTGGCCGCGGCTGTAGCGGATCAATCCGGCTCGCTGCAGATTGCCTGCGGCCTCGGTCACGCCCTCGCGCCGCACACCGAGCATGTTGGCGATCAGCTCCTGCGTCATGGTCAATGAATTGGAGGACAGGCGGTCCAGGCTCAACAACAGCGCGCGGCACAATTGCTGTTCGACCGAATGGTGCCGGTTGCACACCGCCGTCTGCGTCATCTGGGTGATGAGGGCCTGGGTATAGCGCAGCAACAGCCGCAGCACCGGCCCGGCGCGGTTGAATTCCTGCTGCAGCAGGTGCGCCTTCAGCCGGTACCCGTGGCCCGCGCTGCGCACCACGGCGCGGCTCGGCGTGGTGTCGCCGCCCATGAAGATCGAAATGCCCAGGATTCCTTCGAAACCGACCACCGCGATTTCGGCCGACGCGCCGTCCTCCAGCACGTACAGCAGCGAAACGATGGCCGTCGTGGGGAAATAGACATGCTCCAGCCGCTCACCTGACTCGTAAATGGCTTCGCCCAGCGGCATGGGAACCAGTTCCAGATGAGGCAAGAGCCGCTCGAATTCGGCAGCAGGCAGCGCCGCGAGGAGGTGGTTCTGGTTCGGGCTATGGACGGGGATGGACATTCTCGAAACTCTAGCTCGGCATTGTCCGTCATTTGTCGCCGCGATGCATTCAGCGCTGGCGTTGAACGGTCCTACGGCGCAAGCAACCAACACCCTACGGACCGCGGCCCGATACCCGCATAAATTGCCCGCTGGCTTGCCGAAACCAAGTTTGGCAAGGCACCTGGATGGCCGCGCCAAGGCGTCCGCACACAAAGCAGTTCCAATTTGTGAAACACGCCGCACGCTGGACCCTGGTGGTCGTATTGAGCCTCGTTGCCATCGCGGCAGTGTTGGTCGGTGCCGCCCTGCACCTCGTGCCCGACGACGAGGAGCTGGCTGCGCTGATCGCGGCCGCGGCCGAGAAAAACCTGGGAGTAAGAGTAACGGTGGGCGCTGCCCACCTCCAGCTCTGGCCTTACCCTGCGTTCGTGCTTGCCGACATCGCCACGGTGCAGCCGCAACCGATCAGCGTCAAGCGTGCGATAGCGCGCCCCCGCCTGCGTGAACTGCTGAGAGGCACGCTGAGTTTCGAGAAGGCCGAGATCGATGGAGCCGTGATCGCGCAGTCGTCGCTGCGTGCATTGCACTTCAACCCGGCGGCACCTCGCGCTTCGGTGCCCTTCCCCCTGGAACATCTGCACGTTCGCCGCCTCACCTGGATTACCCGCCACGGCAAGGAACTGGAGTTCGAGGGCAGCGCGGTTTTCGCTGCCGGCTGGCAGCCACGCGAGGCCGAGGTGATCCGGCCTGGCGTGGAGCCCGCGTCCCGCCTCACGCTGGCGCGGCAAGACGCCGACCATTGGCACGTCCAGGTGCAGCTTGGCGGCGGTACCGCCGACGGAAAAGTGGGGCTGTCCAGAGGCAAGGATGGCCGGCTGCGGCTGTCGGGCCAGCTCGAGCCGCGCAATATCGAGGTGGCCAGCGCGCTGGATGCTTTCAAGGCACGATCGGCCGTTCGCGGCAAAGCCTCCGGCAAGACCCAACTGTCAGCCAGTGGCGAGAATGTCGCCGAACTGGCGGCGACACTGCTCACGCGCACGACCTTTTCGATGGCCCCCGCCACACTGCTGCACATCGACGTGAACAAGGCCATCGGCAGCATCGGCAAAGAATATGCGGGCCAGACATCGCTGCGGACGCTCACGGGCCAGATGGACACCCAGAACTCGCCGGAGGGCATGGTGGTTCGCTACACCGGCATCCAGGCGCAAGGCGAGTCCTTCACGGCGACGGGCGAAGGCACCGTCGCGAACCAGCGCATCGACGGCGAGCTGACGGTGGACGTGGCCGGCGGCCTGGTGGGGGTGCCTTTGAAGGTCTCCGGACCGCTGGGCCGGGCGCGTGTGTCCGTGCCAATGACGGCGGTGGCCGGCCAGGCAGCCGGCGCGGCAGTGGGCACGGCGGTCCTGCCCGGGATCGGGACGGCGATCGGTGCGGGCGTAGGCCGCGCGATCGACCGGATGATGGGCGGCAATGCTGAAAGGAAGAACGGCAACGAGGCCAGATGAAACTCGCGGCGCTGCTGCCGCGGTGCATGCTTTAAACGTCCAGTTCGGGGTAGTGCCGGAAGATGCCGTGTTCGCTGAAAGGCAACCGGCGCTCGCTGGCCAGGTAGGCGGCCACGCGCTTGTGCCCGGTCACGCCCGCGTGCACCTGCAGAACCAGCGGCGCCTTTTTCAGCGCCTTCGGTGCTGTCTTCGGCAGCGCGTACGCCAAGCCCTCGACGAGCTGGAACAGCGACAGATCGGCATAGCTCAGGCGCCCCCCGACCAGGTGCGGCACGCCGGCGCGGGCATTGCGTGGATTGCGTTGCAGCAGCGCCTCGAACCAGGCCAGGAATTTGGGCAACCGGCTCGCGCGAAAGTCCTGGGCGCGGCGCAGTGCCTCGCGCTTCTGGTCCTCGTAGTACAAGCCGCTGCCGATCGGGTGATGCATGTCGTGCACCTCGGTCACCAGGTCGGCGATGGTCAGCTGGATCTGGTGCGTCCAGAGCTGGTCCGCCTCGCTGCTGCCCACCAGCGACAGCCGGGGCCCCAGGTACAGCAGGATGGCCGCGGTCTGGCCGATGGCGCGTTTGCCGTCCACGAGGAACGGACACGCGAACGGCGGGCGCGCCACCGACTCGTGCTCGAGGTAATGCGCCATCGCGGGCATCCCATCGTCGCCACGCGCGACATCCACATAGTCCGCGCCCGCCGCTTCCAGCGCCAACCGGACGAATTCGCCGCGACCCTGAATGGTGGGCCAGTAGTGGAGTTGATAGCTCATGACTCGGTAATCTCGCTTCCGATTCAGGCGGTCTTGCGCCGGGCAGCCGGCTTCTTGCCCAGCTTCGCCAAATCCAGCGTGACCCACGCCGGCGCATGGTCGCTTGCATGGTCCTGGCCGCGCACCCAGCGGTCCACCCCCGCCTCCACCAGGCACGGGGCCAGCTCGGCGTTGAGCAGCAGGTGGTCGATACGCAGCCCCGCGTTGCGATCCCAGTGCTTGCGGAAGTAATCCCAGAACGTGAAGACCGCCTCTTGTGGATACCGGTGGC
>DATMBW010000333.1:0-6236 GCA_035559095.1 Ramlibacter sp. | reverse complement strand
CGGGTGAGGCCTGCAGCTTCAGGCCGCGGCCGGCCGGCCGATCCGGCTGGGTCAGCACCAGGGCGATGGCATGGCCCGCGCCGTGCAGCCGCTCCAGCGCCACGCGGGCAAATTCGGGGGTTCCCGCGAAGACCACGCGCATCGCGATTCAGTTCCGCTGGTTGGGCGCGTTGATGAACTCCATGCCGGGGTGGGCGCGCTGCACCACATTGCGCTCGTCCAGGTAGACCCAGTAGAACATGTCGCTGTTCGCCACATCACGCCAGCGGTAGGTCATGACAGGGCCCCTCCAGCTGGCCACGCCGTCGATCCACGCGGGAGGACCGAATTCGCGTTCCACATCCTCGCGCGTCCACTTGCCGGCCTGGATGCGGTGGAACTCATTCTCGGTAAGCACCTGCCGTGCCCGCACGACTTTGCCCGTCGTGTCCAGGTGCACCATCCAGGCGTAGCGGCCAAGGGGCTGCAACGAGTATTGAAGCCGCTCGCCGGCCGCGAGCGGTACCACCCGGCTGGGCTGGCCCATCTGCGCGATGACCGCCTCGCGCGGCGTGCCCGGCGGGATGTCATAGCCCCCGAAAGGATTGCCGGCGCATCCGGACAGCAGCGCGGCGGTCAAGGCAGGCATCAGGTATCGCGATGGGAACATGGCGGACTTCTCCTGGCTGTAGATGCTCAGGCGCGGACGGCTTCGCGCCGCGCCTTGAGCATCTTGGTCTTGATGCGGTTGCGCTTAAGCGGCGACAGGTACTCGACGAAGACTTTGCCTAGCAGGTGATCCATTTCATGCTGGATGCAGACCGCGAGGACTCCTTGCGCTTCCAGCGTGAGCGGTCGGCCCTCACCGTCGAGTGCCTCCACCTTGATCTGCGCCGCCCGTTCCACGCCATCGTAGATGCCCGGCACCGACAGGCAGCCTTCGTCGCTGAACTGCCTTTCCTGGCTGGCCCAGGTGATCTCGGGATTGAGCAGCACCAGCGGCGAGTTGCGCTGCTCGGAAATGTCGATCACGATCACGCGCTCGTGCACGTCCACCTGGGTCGCCGCCAGTCCAATGCCGTTGGCCTCGTACATGGTCTCGAGCATGTCCGCGGTCAGTTTTCTGATACGCGAATCGACCTCGCGTACCGGCTTGGCCACCGTGTGCAGCTTGGGATCGGGGTAAAAAAGAATCGGTAGAAGTGCCATGTAATTGAAAGTAACCCCCACACTTGTCTGCTCCAGGGACCGTTTTTTCCTTGGGCGGGCCGCCGACAAAAAACGCCGAAGGTGTCGCTATTTTCGCTACTTTTGTCTTTTCTGGCAGGGCCCGAGCGCCATAAACGTTGCCCGATCAAGGGCTTGAGCGCAGAATCGCCAGTACTTTGTCAAGACTTTCGACTGCCTTCGGCCCAGCCGACGGTCGAGCGCCCTCGATGCACAAATATAGCGACGACCCGATCATTCCATCCACATTCCCGGGCTTGCGCGGCAAGCGCGTCCGGAGTAGCTGGGCTGCACTGGCGGCTGTGGCCGCAAGCCTGGTGGCCCTGCCAGCGATCGCGCAGAAATTCCCGATCACGTCCGAGCAGCGCTCGACGGCCGAGCAGGTCGCGCAGGCGGGCGTACCGCTGTCCGAGCTGGCACCCAACGCGCCGGAGGAATACACCGTCAAGCGCGGCGATACCTTGTGGGCCATTTCCGGCCTGTTCCTCCAGCGCCCCTGGCGCTGGCCGGAATTGTGGGGCATGAACATGGAGGAGGTGCGCAATCCGCACCTCATCTATCCCGGACAGCACCTGGTCCTTGAAAAGCTGGATGGCCGCGCGTTGCTGAGGCTGCGCGCATCGGCCGAACCCGGGGGCGGCGCACCGACAGAGACGATCCGCGTCTCGCCGCGCGTGCGGACCCAGCCGCTGGCGGACACGTCCGTGCCAACGCTGCAGACCCACCTGATCGAAGCCTTCCTGGCCGAGCCGGTCATCATCGACGAAGCCGCGCTGCTGGCGGCGCCGCGCATCGTGGCTGCGCCGGAGAACCGCGTGCTGATCACCCGCGGGGACCGCGCCTATGCCCGGGGCCTGGCCGCCACGCCGATGAGGCTGCGGGTGGCGGGGCGAGCCGAAGATTACCGGGTCTTTCGTAATGCCCTGCCGCTGAAGGACCCGGTGACCCAGGTCATCCTGGGCTACGAGGCGCAGTACCTGGGCAAGGCTTCGCTGGTACGCAGCGAAGGCTCGGAACTCGTCACGACCAGCAGCGGTGGCCAGGAAACCCTGGTGGTCCCCGCCACCGTCGACATCCTGTCGGCCAAGGAGGAGATGCGGGTGGGCGACCGCCTGCTGCGCGAGCCGCCGCGCCAGTTTGTCAACTACGCGCCGCACGCGCCGGCCCGGCCGACGGACGGCACAATCGTCTCCGTGTACGGCAATGCGGTGGCGATCGCCGGGCAGAACCAGATCGTGGTGATCAACCGCGGCACGGCCGACGGTATGGAAATGGGCCATGTGCTGGCCATCCTGAAGGAGGGTGAACGGCGTCTGGACCGGTCGCAGCCGGGTGAGCGCACCGACATCAAGCTGCCGAACGAGCGCAACGGATTGCTGATGGTATTTCGCCCCTTCGAAAAGCTGTCCTATGCCCTGATCCTGGAGATCAGCGATACCGTCAAGGTTGGCGATCGCATCGCCAATCCGCGTTAGGGCAGCGGCTTCGAATGGAGCGCGCCGAGCTCGCCGCTTGGTTGCGCCTGTCCCTCACGCCCGATGTGGGCAACGCGGCGGCGCGGCGCCTGCTGGCGGCGTTCGGCTTGCCCCAGGACGTGTTCGGCCAATCCTCGGCGGCACTGGGACAGCTGGTCAGCTCGGTCCAGGCTCGGGCCCTGGCCACGCAGCCCGAGTCGCTACCGGCACAGCTCGAGGCAACGCTGCAATGGCTGGGTGATCCCCGCGCCGCCGTGCGGCGTCGCATTCTCACGCTCGGCGACGCGGACTATCCGGCAGGACTGCTTCATACCGAGGACCCTCCGCTCATGCTTTACCTCATGGGCGAGCTCGACAGGCCTTGGCCGGCCGGCATCGCAGTAGTCGGCAGCCGCAATCCCACGCCCCAAGGCCTGGCCAACGCGCGGCAGTTCTCGCGCAGCTTCGCGCAGGCCGGCTTCACCGTGGTCTCGGGCTTGGCGCTCGGCGTGGATGCCGCCGCGCACGAAGGCGCCCTGGACGCAGCCGCCGCCGGCCGGTTGGCGACCATCGCCGTGGTGGGCACGGGGTTGGACCGCGTGTATCCGCGCCAACACCTGGAGCTGGCCCACCGCGTCGCGCAACACGGGCTGCTGGTCAGTGAGTACCCGTTGGGCACACCACCTTTGCCGCCGAATTTCCCGAAACGCAACCGGATCATTGCTGCCTTGAGCCAGGGTACGGTGGTGGTTGAAGCCGCGCTCAGGTCGGGATCGCTGATCACTGCACGGCAAGCCGCCGAACAGGGCAGGGACGTCTTCGCGATTCCGGGATCGATCCATTCGCCGCAATCGCGCGGCTGCCATGCGCTGCTCAAGCAGGGCGCGAAACTCGTCGAAACAGCGCAGGATGTGCTCGAGGAGCTGTCTTTGCCGCAACGCGCCGGGCGCGCGCCCGCTACGCCGGCGCCGCCATCGTGCGACGAGGCCCAGCCGGAACGCAGCGGCCTGCTCGCCGCGCTCGGTTTCGACCCCGTGAGCCTCGATGCGCTGGTGGCGCGCACTGGCGTGGCTGCGGCCCACCTGCAAGCCCAGTTGCTGGAGCTCGAACTGCAAGGCGAGGTCGCGCGCCTGCCGGGCGGCTTGTTCCAGCGCGTCGGCACCGGCTAAAGGCGCGCAATATCCCGCGGCGCACCATCCCCTGCGGTCGTTCTGGGCTATATTGGGGCATGTTTGAAGTGCTCGTTTTCGTGTACGAACACTACTGGCGCGGCGACGCCTGCCCCGAACCTCAGCAGCTGGGGCGCAAGCTCAGTGCGCACGGTTTCGAACCCGATGAGATTCAAGACGCGCTGGTATGGCTCGACGGCCTGAATCTGGCGGCGCAAAGCATCCGGCTGGGCCGTACCGATTTGCCGGCGCCACCATCGGAAACCGCCGCCCTCCAATCCCCGTCCAGCCTGCGCGTTTACTCCGTGGCCGAGCAGGACCATCTTGGCGCGCAGTGCCTCGGATTCATTTCGTTTCTCGAGTCCTCCGGCGTGTTGCCCGCCGCCATGCGCGAGATCGTGATCGACCGGGCGATGGCGGCCCGCGGCGACCGGGTTTCTCTGGACGACCTGAAGATCATCGTGTTGATGGTGTACTGGAGCTTCGGCGAAGAGCCCGATGCGCTGGTGCTGGACGAGCTTTGCGACCCTGCTGAGGGACGCCTCCCGCACTAGACAACCACAAGTCCAAGGGCCGCATCGCGGCCCTTTCTCCTTGTTATTGCAGCAATCGCTCGGGGTTCGCGTCGAGCTTGGCAAGCGCGGCGCGGGTGGCACGCACCGTCAACGCCTCCTCCTCGGCCGGCAGCAGCAGCCCGGCCTGAAGATAGGCGGCCAGCCGGCGCGCCTGGAGCAGGTAACTGCGCCCGCCTGGAGCGGCGAGCAGGTGCAGCTGCTTGCGCTCGCTGCGCCACGCGTACTGCACCTGGACGCTGCGCCCGTTGTGATCCAGCGAGAACCAGTTGCCCAGCTGCAGCTCGCCGGCCCAGGCCAGCATCGCGGCGCTAGGCCGCGACCCGCCATCGGCCACCACCTCGATCGTCGAGGCGTCGATGCCCAGCATCAGTTCGATGCTCTCGGCATCCAGCGGCAATTGGGCGGCCGGGTCGTCGGAGATGAAATCCTCGAGATGGGCCAGCCGCTTGGCCATGGCTTCGATGCTCGCGTGGGGGATCGCCTCCGTCTTGGACAGAAATGCGTCGGCCAGCGTGTCGCCGATCACCTTGATGTGTCCTTCCTGCGCCTTGCCCTGGATGCCCACCAACGTCATGCCCTGGCGCAGGCGCTGCAGCAGGCGTGGCAGGTCCTGGATCACACGGGCGCGTTCGTTGCGGTTGGGCTTCGCGCTGGCGGCCCACACCAGGTCGGACGCCGAGGCTTTGAGCGCGAGGGTTTCCTCGTGCTGCGGCCCGTTCTTGACCGCGGACAGGGCCAGCACTTCGGCCCAGACCTTGAAAAGAAATTCGCGGATCTCCTCGCGCACCGGCATATCGGCCAGCATGCTGCGCAGCTCGATGGTGTACTGGATCGCCAGCGCTTCCTTCTGCTCGACCTGCTGGGCCACGGTCACCAGGCGCTGGGTCGGCGCTTTCTCGGTGAGGAATTTCGAGAGGAACTTCTGGAATTCGTCATAGACCAGCTCGAACACGCGGCGCCCGGTTTCCGGGTATTGCTCGATCACCTGGACCACGCGTTTGATCTCGGCTTCGAGCGCCGTGCCGGTGATGGCTGTCGCATCGAAGCCCATCACGCAGGAGCCCATGCGGTCGATCAGCTGGCGTGCCGGATGCTCGAGCGAGCCGAAGAATTCGGGTTCGCCGATTGCCACTCTCAGCACCGGCATCTGCAACCTGGCAAACCATACGCGCACCGCCGGCGGTATGCGTTCCTCGGCCAGGATGCTCTGGAACATCAGGGCGACGATCTCGATCGTGGCCTTCTCGGTCGAGGTCGCGGCTTTTTTCTTGAGCTCGCCGGTGCGCCGGCGCAGATCGACGGCCACCTCCTGGACAGCGGCATCGTCGTAGACGACCTCTCCTTGCAAGGTGGAGCCCTGCACCTGGCTGGCACGGGCCTCGGTTACCTGCTGCGACAAGGCTTCGGCCAGCGCCGGCGACGGGCGCGTTGGAGGACTGCTTTCAAAGCCCGCCACGCGCTCGGTCAACAACCGCCGCAGTTGACCGAGCACGCCGGTCGCGCGCATGCGGGCCCGCGCCAGCGGAGGGCTGGAAGTCATCAGGCGGGTCTCGTCGGCCACGCCGCCGGCGCGCGCGGCGGCCGGGCTCGAATCACCCGATCCATGCGCGCGTCCGCCATCCTGGTTTGCCCCGGCGGGGCCGCCGTACTCGCCGCGCACTCCAGTGCCGGCTTGGCCCGCGCCACCGTTGTTGCCGGCCTCCCCCCGCGCGCCATAGCCCCCAGCCGGTGCGCTGCGCCCGGCCGCGGCAGAACCATCGCGAAAGCCCGCGTTGCCGCCGAAGCCCGCGCCGCCGCCACCGCGGCCACCGCCACCGCCACCGCCACCGCCA
>DATMBW010000332.1:0-6725 GCA_035559095.1 Ramlibacter sp. | reverse complement strand
AACGTGGTGATCCACGAGTTCATCCACAAGATCGACATGCGCGACGGCGCCCCCGACGGCTGCCCGCCCCTGCCCACGCGCGCCGCCCGCGAGGCCTGGCTGGCCGTGATGCGCTACGAGTACCAGGCTTTCCGCGAGAAGGTCATCATCGCCGAACGTTTCGGCGGCGAGCCGACCTGGCTGGATCCCTATGGCGCGACGGAGATCGACGAATTCTTCGCCGTCGCTTGCGAAGCCTACTTCGTCAACCGGCAGCGCTTCGACGCCGAGTTCCCGGCACTGACGCCGCTGCTGGATAGTTTCTTCCGGCCAGGCGCCAACTGAATTTCGGAAGGACGCGGCGGCAACGGCGTGGCCGCCACTGGTGTCCGTAGACCGCCCACAACGTTTGCACGCGGCAGGCGGTACCCGGTGGGGGCGATCTCTGTGGCGGCTGTGATGCTCGACCTGGGGTCGGGCGCGCCTTAGCGCGCTTCGTAAACTAGCTCGTCGCGGTTGTTCGAGCGGAGAGAGCTTCGGCGAACGCAGCGAGTTCCGCGACGCCGACCCCAGGTCGAGCAGCGCAGCGAAGTCGGCGCGCGAGCGCCGACCGTCACAGTGTGAGTCCCCGCCGGGTACCGCCTGCCGCGACCCCCGGACGTTCTGAGAGCTCTTGAGAGCCGCTTCTACCGTCGCAGTAGCGTCTTGAGCGCCCCCTGCAGGCGACGGGCCGCACCCGCTTCATAGGGGCTGGCCAACACCCGCGCCGTGTCCTGGCCCCAGGTCTGCGCCGGCGACGGATCGTTGCGCCGCGTCAGCAGTTGCAGCTGCAATGCTCGCCGCGCATTCAAGTGCTCCGCCGGCGTTGGCGCTTCGGCCGCGATCTCGAGCCGCAACAATGCTTCGGCAGCGTCGCCCGCGGGCGCGGCACCCAGCGCCTGTGCCCAGCTGCTGCGCACCGCTGCGGCCACGCCCTTGCCCAGCTCCTGCTGGCTTGGCACCTGGTCGGCCGCACGCTGCTCCCAGGCGGACATGAGCTGGGTCAGCGCTTCGCCGTGTGCCTGCGCGGCGAGCTTCTTGAGAGTGAGCTGCGCGTGATCCAGGGCTTCGCGCTGGGCACGGAACGCGACGTCGCCCAGCCGTGGGCCGCGATCTTCAAACGCCGGCCGATCCCCGAACCGCCCCGACCCCGCACCGCCGGAACGCTCATCGCGGCGCTCCCCGAACTTGCCGCCGGGACCGCCCTTGCGGTCGCCGAACTTGCCACCCCGCCCCGGCGGAACCGGCTCGGATTTCTTCATCCCCGGCCGGTCGTCGCCGCGCATTGCGATGACGGGCTTGGGCGCGGGTCTTGTGGGCGCAGCGGGAGGCGCCGCGGCCTCGGCAGCCGCTTCGCCGTCGGCCTGCGAAGGGCCTGCCGAGCCGTCGGCTGAAGTGTCGCCGCCCGCGGCGACCGGCTCCTCGGCGGGCGCTTCCGCCGGCGGCGCGACCAGCGCCGGACCGGCGGCGGCGACGGCCGCGGCGGCCTGGGCCTGGCCGTGCAACGCCGCGTCGAGCGCGGCCATCGCGGCCTTGATCTTCTGCGCGTCGCCACTCGTATTGGCGGCCTCGAGGGCCTTGGAGGCGTCCAGCACGACGCGGTCGCGTTCACTCAATGCCGCAGCGGCCTTTTCGCGTTCCTCGGTCTTGCGGTTGAACGCCTCGTCGATCGGCTTGCGGAACGCATCCCAGAGCTTCTGCTCGTGCTTGCGATCGAGCGGCACGGCTTGGGCCTCTCCCTGCCAGCGCTGCTGCAGCGCCCTTACTGCGTCCACCCGCAGCTGCGGCGCGGCGCCCAGCGCCTTCGCTTCCTCGATCATGGCGTGGCGCCGGTCCAGGCTCTCCCTCTGGATGGCTTCCAGCGGAGCGGCGGCACCCTGGATCGCTTCTTTCCAAAGCGGCTGCAGTTCAGCAAAAGCCTTTTCGCTCAGATGTCCCGCGTCGCGCCATCGCCCTTCGAACTGATGCAGGATCCGGTTGAATCCCTTCCAGTCCGCGTCCTTGGCGGTCGGGTTGGCGGCGGCCCAGGCCTTGACCTCGTCGATCAACGCCAGCCGCTGGGCCCGGTGCTCGGCCGCCTCGGCCTTGACCTTGTCGAGCCAGGCTTCCACGACCTTGTGCGCTTCGTTGCACGCGTCATCGAAGCGCTTCCACAACGCATGGTTGGGCACGCCGCCCTGGTCGGTCTGCTTCCATTGCTCGCGTAGCGCGCGAAGCTGTTCCTGCATCTTGCGTCCGCCGTAGCGGGGCTTAGGCGGTTGCGGCTCCTGCCCTTCGACCGGCGCGGGATGCTCGAACAAGGCCTCGGCCTTGGCGACCAGTTCCTGGCGCAACTGATCGGCGCGCCAGCGCTGCCAGCCTTCCAGTTCACCGGCCGCCGCCAGCGCGGCATGGGCCTGGTTCTCCAGCTTGTCGTCGATCAGCTTGCCATGTTCCTTGAGCGCGTTGCGCAAGGCCGCGGCCGCGCCGGCACTGGCCTTGCCATGGCCTTGCGCGATCTCCTGCTCCAGCTTGGCAAGCACGTCACGCACTGCCTGCGCCGCCTGGGCGCGTATCTCCGGATCGACCTTGGGCTTGGACGGCCTGGCCGCGACTTCCGTGGCGACACCGCGCGCGGCGCGCAGTTCGTCGGCCCACACCGGAACCGGGGGCAGCGGTGCGGATGCGTCCTGGGCCGCAGCCACCGCTTGGGCCAGGGCGCTCTGGAAGGCGTCCCAAACCGCCTGCAACTGGGTGCGCGACGCCTCGAGCAATGGCGGAAACTTGTTGTCCACGCTCGGCCAGTTGGCATCGGCAAGCAATGCCTGCGCCTGGGCCTGCCAATCGGGAACATCGCCGGCCAGCGCCTCGGCCGCCGATTGCGCGTCGCGCCAGGACTTGGTGGAAAGCACCTCGATGCGCTGGGCCAGCAGCACCGCGGCCTCGCGCTGCACCTGCACCCGGTGCTGCAGATCCTCGATTCCCTTGACGCGGTCGGCAAGTTGCGCTTTCAGCGCCGCCAGCGGCTCCCGGCTAAGCGGCGCGCCGGCCTTGGCGGCGTCCCGCTGCCAGGCCATGGCATCGGCGATGTTCAGCTTGTCCTGGCCCAGCAGGGTACGGCCCTTCTCCGCCCATTCGCTGGCGATGGCTTCCTGGCCCTTGCTGCGCTTGATCTCGTCGAGCTTTTCCCGCAGCAGTTTGGCGGCGCCCTTGTCGCGTCCGCTGAGCTCGCGGAACACTTCCTGCATCTGCTCCTGGCTGGGGTTGGCCGCCAGCCATTCGCGCACGCGCGCGGCGCGCTCGCCGGAGGTGGGGGCGGAGAACGCGCCGCCGGTCAGTGTGTCGAGCGATCGGGTGTCGTTGGTCTTGAGAGTGGCTTGGGTCACTGCGGTTTCTTGCGGTCGTTGGAGGAAAGCCCCCGCTTGGGAGGGCAAACCGCTATTCTCGCCGCGAAATGCCGCCGGGCATCGCGGGCGGTAACCACGGCTCACACAAGGGAGCCCGGCAACAGCCGCAAGCAGGCAAGAGAAAGCCCGGACAGACGGCGAAACCGCCTGCCGGGCTCGACGGCTGACTTAAAGTCCTTCGCCGCCTGGGTTCGCAAACAAGGAGTATTCGTCCCTGGTTGCGCCGGAGGCAATGGATTGCCTCCAAGAGGGGCCGGGGCTACCACCGAAGTGGCCCTACCGGCTGAATGCCCGACCACTCGGGCCTCCTGAAGTTAGGTCAGTGTCCAGCTCTTTTCAAGTCCTCGTTTTCAATGGCTGCCTGCCCCGTGATTGCCGATATTGCCTTGACAAGGCTGGCTCTGCCGCCCATCAATGCGCGTGGCGGACAGACCCGGTTAGAGAACCTTGTCGATCTTGTTACCACGCGATTTTGCGACGAGGCGATGCAACGGACGCCCGAGTTCCACGATATGAAAAGCAATGGCGTCCGCAAATCGCGCCCTAGGGTCACGAATCTGCAATAACCAGCCAGTTGATGGCCATGGATAAGGGGTTACCGCTATTTTTTTGATAGCTAGTGACGCATCCCCGGTCGCGCCAACGAGGCCGTCCGACACCAGGAATGGCATTTGACCGACAGGAAATAGTACCTGGAGGGGTGTAAATTGAGCTTTCATCAGGTTAATTTTGAATAAGAAAGTAACTTGATATTCTTGACCTGTTATTAGGAGGGCCCCTAGAATTCGCCCGTCCCTAGCAAAAGAACCGGGGACGATCCGAACCCGCTGCCGACCCCGGCTAAGTCGAATCGCTGCGACGAGTCCAATCCGGACTCCCGGCAATCCGATGGCGTACCAATCCAAACGAGGAGCCTGAAGGTGTGATGCTGCCCCAGCCGCATCGCGAAGCAGGCCCGCGCGTAGAAAGGAAGTGCTATGACAGCGTTAGCAAGAACGGCCCAGGGCCTGCGAACCTTCGCATCCGACATTGCCCAGGGCTTTTTTGAAATCACGCACAACAGCTTTGCCCTTGTTGGCCTGGCCGTGGTTTTCTGCGTCCTCGGCCTCACGGCCCGGCCCGATTTGCGGGACGCCGGCGAAATCAGGCTCAGGAGTTGGCTGCAAGCCCGGCAGATGGCTGCCGTCGGCATGCAAATCGAACTCGACGCCATCGATCGGGCCACGGCCGCCAACCCCCAGGACCTGCCCAAGCAGCAGGCGGCGGTGGCGTATTGGCTGAGCAAGAAGTACCGCGTGGCGCCGGAGCCCCTGAGCGCGCTCGTGGCAGAGGCCTACGACATCGGCGAGCGTTCCAGACTCGATCCGACCCTGATCCTGGCCGTGATGGCGATCGAGTCGGGGTTCAATCCGTTCGCCCAGAGTGCGGTCGGCGCCCAGGGGCTGATGCAGGTGATGACCGGCGTCCACAGCGACAAATACGAGAATTTCGGAGGCAAGCTGGCCGCATTCGATCCCGTCACGAACTTGCGGGTGGGCGTGAAGGTGCTTCAGGAGTGCATCCAGCGCGCCGGATCCCTGCATGAGGGGCTCAAGTTCTATGTGGGAGCCGCCAACCTCGGCGACGACGGTGGCTATGTGGACAAAGTCATGGCCGAACACGCCCGCCTGAAGCAGGTGGCCGCGGGCCGCAACGTACCGCTGCCGCGCCCGGCGCTGATCCGCGCGGTCGCGCCGATCAGCCCGGAATCGCCGCCCGCCGAGGACAAGGTCGCGGTTTTCTCGCTGTCCTGAACCCGTCCACCGGCCGTCCGCTACACTAGCGCTGTACGCGACTGGCGATAGGCGCGGCGCCTTCGAGGCGGCCGGCGCTGACGTGGAGATGCGCATGAGGGCTTTCCTGGCATCAGCGGGAAATTCCTGCCAAACCACTGGGAAGCGTACCGCCGGGCCACCGGCGTTCAGCCGTTCGCCTGGGCAGCACCACATCTCATAGGACTGCCATGTACCACCGCAACATTCTCGTCGAGCAAACCGATCCTGAACTCTGGGCCGCGATCCAGGCCGAGAACAGGCGCCAGGAAGAGCACATCGAACTGATCGCCAGCGAAAACTACGCTTCCCCCGCCGTGATGGCGGCCCAGGGCACCCAGCTGACCAATAAATACGCTGAAGGCTATCCCGGCAAGCGCTACTACGGCGGCTGCGAGAACGTGGACGTTGCCGAGCAACTGGCCCTGGATCGCGTCAAGCGGCTGTTCGGCGCGGACGCCGCCAACGTGCAGGCACATTCCGGCGCCCAGGCCAACGAGGCCGTCTTCCTGGCCTTTCTCAAGCCCGGCGACACCATCATGGGCATGAGCCTGGCCGAAGGCGGGCACCTGACGCACGGCATGGCTCTTAATATGAGCGGCAAGTGGTTCAACGTCGTTTCCTATGGCCTGAACCAGAAGGAAGAGATCGACTACGACGCCATGGAGCGCAAAGCGCACGAGTCCAGGCCCAAGCTGATCATTGCCGGCGCCTCCGCCTATGCGCTGCGCATCGATTTCGAGCGCTTTGCCAAGGTCGCCAGGGACGTAGGAGCGATCTTCATGGTCGACATGGCGCATTACGCGGGTCTCATCGCCGCCGGCGTCTACCCCAATCCGGTGCCCCACGCCGACGTCGTGACTTCGACGACCCACAAGAGCCTGCGCGGGCCACGTGGCGGCTTCGTCCTGATGAAGGCCCAGCACGAGAAGGCGATCAACAGCGCCATGTTCCCTGGCCTGCAGGGCGGCCCGCTCATGCATGTGATCGCGGCCAAGGCGGTGGCATTCAAGGAAGCCCTTGCGCCCGAGTTCAAGGTTTACCAGCAGCAGGTGGCCAGGAACGCCCAGGTCCTGGCCGAAACGCTGGTCCAGCGCGGCTTGCGAATCGTCAGCGGCCGAACCGAGAGCCACGTGATGCTGGTGGACCTTCGAGCCAAGGGCATCACCGGAAAGGAAGCGGAGGCCGTGCTGGGCGAGGCCCACATGACCATCAACAAGAACGCAATTCCGAACGACCCGGAAAAGCCGATGGTGACCAGCGGGGTGCGCATCGGCACGCCCGCCATGACCACGCGCGGCTTCAAGGAAGAAGAGGCGCGGCTGACGGCCAACCTGATCGCCGACGTGCTGGACAGCCCGCGCGACGCGGCCACCATCGCCGCGGTGCGCGAGAAGGTCAACGCGCTGACCCGCCGGTTCCCCGTCTACGGGTAGCACACAAACTTTCGCCAGCCATGAAGTGCCCGTACTGCGGAAATGCCGAGACCCAGGTGGTCGAGACGCGCATG
>DATMBW010000331.1:0-15736 GCA_035559095.1 Ramlibacter sp. | reverse complement strand
CGGAGAATGCGCTCGGCCTCCGCATCGACGCCTTCGAACTGGCCGCGCCAGACGGCCCATCCCAAAGCGCCAATGATGAGCAGCGCGAGCGCGACTGACAAGGGAATCAAGATAAAGAGGATGTCCATATATTGTTGAGCTACAAATGATGCTCGCAAATTGAATGTTGAGCGGAAAACTAAGTTGATCGTTTGCTGCTAGGCGCGCGCGAGGCGCGCCGAATTGGCCACCACCAGCAGCGAGCTCGCGGCCATGCCCAGGCCGGCCAGCCAGGGCGGCATCACGCCGACGACGGCCAGCGGCACGCAGACCGCGTTGTACACCGCGGCCCACGCCAGGTTCTGCCGCACGATCCGGCGCGTGCGGCGCGCATGCCGCATCAGGGAAGCGACGGCGGCGAGCTGGCCGCCGAGCACGACGAAATCGGACTTGGCCTGCGCCAGCGGGACCGCCTGCCCCATGGCGATGGAGACGTCGGCGCGCGCGAGCACGGGACCGTCGTTGACGCCATCACCCACCATGGCGACGCGCTCGCCGCGCTGCTGCGCGGCGCGCACATGTTCCAGCTTGTCCTCGGGCGAGCAGCCGCCGAACGCGCCCTCGATGCCGGCGCGCGCCGCGAGCCGCTGCACCGTTGCCGGCCGGTCGCCCGAAAGAAGCCGCACGCGCAGCCCGAGCGCGCCCAGGGCGTTCACCGAAACGGCTGCGTCCTCGCGCAGGGCTTCGTCGAGCGCGAAGCTGGCGAGCCAACCCGCGCCATCGGCCAGATGCGCCTGCAGGCCCGCCGGGCCGGCGCAATCCACCGGCGCCGCGCAAAACGATGCGGATCCCAGGCGCAATTCGCGCGCGGCCCCGCCCGCTGCCGCCGTGACCGAGCCTTGCACGCCCTGCCCCGGCGCTTCCTTGACATTGGCGGCGCTCCAGCGGACCGCTCCCGCAGCGTCCGCGATGGCGCGCGATGCGGGATGCAGGGAATGCCGTGCGAGCGCGGCGGCAAGCGCCAGCGCCTCCCGCGCATCGGCGCCCGGCCGCACCCGTGTCGACACCAGCGTGATCCGGTCCTCGGTCAGCGTTCCGGTCTTGTCGAAGATCACACTGTCGACGGCGGCGCAGCTTTCCAGCGCCTGCAGTCGCCGCACCAACACCCCACGGCGGGCCAGCGCGCCTGCCGCCGCCAGTGTGGCGGCCGGCGTGGCCAGCGACAGCGCGCAAGGACAGGTGACGATCAGCACTGCGATCGCCACCCCCAGGGCGTGCGCCGGGTCGGTGGGCCACCACCAGGCCGCGGCGCCCGCCGCCGCCAGCACGACGCCAACGAGGAACGGGCTGGCGATGCGGTCGGCGATCTGCGCCAGCCGCGGCTTGTCCATCGAAGCCTGCTCCATCAGGGCGACGATGCCCGCGTAGCGGGTCTGATTGCCGGTGCGTTCCACCCGCACCAGCACGACGCCCGTCAGGTTGTGGCTGCCGGCGACCACGCTTTCGCCCTGGCGGCGCAGCAGCGGCCTGGATTCGCCCGTGAGCAAGGCTTCGTCGACGCGGCTTTCGCCCTGCAGCACCTTGCCGTCCGCGGGGAACACCTCGCCGGGCAGCACGCGGATCAGGTCGCCCGCGGCGAGCCGGCGTACCGGCACGCGCTCGAAAGAGCCGTCGCCGCCGGCCTGCCGCTCGATGGTCTGCGGCAGCCGCCGCATCAGCGCTTCGAGCGATCCGGCGGTGCGGTCGCGCAGCCGCTGCTCGAGCAGCCGCCCCGACAACAGGAAGAACACGAACATGGTGACCGAGTCGAACCAGACTTCGCGGCCCAGGGGACTGGCCGGATCGAATGTGGCCGCCGTGCTCGCGCCGAACGCGATGGCGACGCCCAGCGCCACCGGAACGTCCATGCCGATGCGCCCGTTGCGCAGGTCGCGCGCCGCGGCGGCGAAGAAGGGCCAGCACGAAAACAGCACCACGGGCAGCGTCAGGACCCAGGACGCCCATTGCAGCAGCGCCTCGATATCGGGTGAGATCTCGCCGGGAGCGGTCATGTACGCAGGCGCCGCGTACATCATCACCTGCATCATGCAGAATCCCGCGACCAGCCAGCGCCACAACATCAGGCGCTGCGCCTGCAGCCGCGGCGCGCCGGCCAGCAGGTCGCCCGCCGGAACGGCGCCATAGCCGGCGCGCTTGAGCGCCGCCAGCCAATCGGACGGGCGGCTGCGCTCGGGCGACCAGACCAGCCGCGCCGTGGCGCTCGCGCCGTTGACCCGCACGCTGTCCACGCCGGGCAGTTGCGCCAGCGCCGCTTCGACGGCAAGCGAACACGCGGCGCAATGCATGCCGTCGATGGCCAGGAAGGATTCCCAACATCCCTCGCGGCCTGCGACCGCGCGGCTGAAGCCTTCCCACTCGGCCGGCTCGTCGAGCGCGGCCCAGGCGTCCACCGGCACGTCGCGGGCGGCACACGCATCGACCGTTAGGGCGGAAGGTTGCATGTTGCGAGGCTATTCGCACCCGCGACCCCCAAGTTGACCTGGATCAAGCGAGTCGATGAGGCCGCGGCCTAAGCTGAAAAGGCACAATCGGTCAGCTGGCGGCAGAGCTCCAGTCCACGCAAGTCATCAGGAAACAATCATGTACCAAAAAATTCTGGTCGCAACCGACGGATCGACTTTGTCCAGGAAAGCCGTGCGCAGCGCCATCGACCTGGCGGCGGCCATCGATGCCCAGCTGGTGGCGCTGTTCGTGGTGCCGCGCTATCCCATCAGTTATTTCGAAGGCGGGATCACGGTGTCGACGCAGGAAATCGCGCGCACCGAGAAGCAGTGGGCCGACGAGGGCCAGGCCGTGGTGGACGCCGTGCAGCAGGCGGCGCAGGCCAAGGGCGTGAAGGCCAAGCCCCTCGTCGCGAAGTCCGACCTCGTGGCCGAAGCGATCATGGCCGCCGCGCGCAAGAACAAGTGCGACCTGATCGTCATGGCCTCGCACGGGCGCAAGGGGCTCAAACGCATCCTGCTCGGCAGCGAAACGCAGCATGTTCTCACTCACAGCAGCGTCCCGGTCCTGGTGCTGCGATAACAAGTTCCAAAGGAAGAAACGATGAAGATACTGCTGGCGGTGGACGGAAGCGAATACAGCAAGAAAGCGGCCGCATTCCTGGTCACGCATGAAAGGCTGGCCGGTCCCGAAGACGAGCTGGTGGTCCTGCACGTGCAGTCGGCCGTGCCGCCGCGCGTCAAGACCATGCTGGGCGCGAGCGCCATCCGTGCCTACCACGAAGAAGAAGCAGCCAAGGTGCTTGGCCCGCTCGATCGCTTCCTGAAGCGCCACAAGCTGAATTTCCGCACCATGTGGGTGGTCGGATCGCCCGCACTCGAAGTGGTGCGCGTCGCGAAGCAGCAGAAGGCGCACATGATCGTCATGGGTACGCATGGGCACGGCGTGCTCGGCCGCGCGCTCATGGGCAGCGTTGCGCAAAAAGTCGTGAGCGATTGCGATATCCCCGTGCTCCTTGTGAAATAGCGCCGGCGGCGCGCTGAATACGTCACGAGCCGGCCATGCGAGGCCCCTGGACCCTCACCGCCAAGCTGTACTCCAGCGGGATCAGCTTCCTGGTGCTCGCCCTGGCGTCGATCGGCCTGACCTTGTGGGTCACGTGGAGCCTCGAGGGCGGCGCCGCGGCCGTCAACGAGGCGGGACGCATGCGGATGCAGACTTACCGCCTGGCGCTCGAGGTGTCGGGCGGCGAGGACCCCGCCACGGCGCTGGCGCTGATGCGCGGCTTCGAGGAAAGCATCTCCCTGCTGCGCTCCGGCGATCCGTCCAGGCCGCTGTTCGTGCCCTGGTCGGCCGCCACGCATGAGCGCTTCGACAGGGTGAACGAAAGCTGGCACGAATTGCGCGCACGGTGGCAGAGCACGCGTCCGACCTCCGCGCAGGCCGCCCGCGACGCCGGCCAGTTCGTGGAGCTGGTGGACGGCTTCGTCGCCGCGATCGAGAGCCAGATCGCACGCTGGACCGCGATCCTGCACATGTTCCAGCTCGCGATGATGGCGCTGGCCATCGGCAGCGCGGTGGTGATGCTCTATGCCGGCTACCTGTTCGTGCTCAACCCGATGGCCCGGCTCCAGCGCGGCCTCACGGCGCTGCAGCAGGGGGACCTGTCCACCCGGGTCGAAGTGGAAAGCGGCGACGAGTTCGGCCAGCTGTCCGCGGGGTTCAACGACATGGCCCGCACGCTGCAGTCCCTTTACGACAGCCTCGAGGAGAAGGTGCGCGAGAAGACCGCCAGGCTGGAAGTCAAGCGCCAGCGCCTGGCCGACCTGTACGAGGTCAGCGCGTTCATGGCGCATGCCACCAGCCTCGATGAGCTCGCGCGCGGCTTCGTGCGGCAGGTGCGCGGCGCGGCCAAAGCCGATGCCGCGGCGGTGCGGTGGTCCGACGAGGGCAACCAGCGCTACCTGCTGCTGGCGGCCGACAACCTGCCGCAGGGCATGCTCGAGGCCGAAGGCTGCGTGGACACCGGCGCGTGCTACTGCGGCCAGCCCCGCGCCGATGCTTCCATCCGCGTCGTGCCGATCTGCGCGGCCCGGCCGGCGCCGATGAATCATTGCCAGCGCCTGGGTTTCCACACGCTCGTTTCGGTGCCGGTCAAACTGCACGAGCGCGTGCTGGGCGAGGTCGACCTGTTCTTTCGCGCCGAAGTCGACCTGGACCCCGAGGAGCGCGACCTGCTCGACACGCTGGCCAGCCACCTGGCCAGCGCCATGGAAAGCCTGCGCGCGGCGGCGCTCGAGCGCGAAGCCGCGGTGGCGCAGGAGCGCAGCCTGCTGGCGCAGGAGCTGCACGATTCGATCGCCCAATCGCTGGCCTTCCTGAAAATCCAGGCGCAGCTGCTGCGCGACGCGATGCGGCGCAACGACACGGCGGCCATGGGCCGCGCGATCGGCGAACTCGACGCCGGGGTGCGCGAAAGCTATGCCGACGTGCGCGAGCTGCTGGTGCACTTTCGCACCCGCACCAGCGACGAAGACATCGAGCCGGCGCTGCGCACGACGCTCTCCAAGTTCGAGCACCAGACCGGCTTGCCGGCCCGCCTCGAAATGCAGGGCCATGGCGTGGCGCTGGCGCCGGACATCCAGGTGCAGGTGCTGCACATCATCCAGGAGGCGTTGTCGAACGTGCGCAAACACTCGAACGCCCGCGAGGTGGTGCTGCGCGTGACCCCGGGCCCCTCGTGGCGCTTCGAGGTCCACGACGACGGCGTGGGCTTTGCCGCCGACACGTGTTCGAACGAAATCCGCGTGGGCCTGCGCATCATGCAGGAGCGCGCCGAACGCATCGGCGCGACGGTGCGGGTGATCTCCGCGCCGGGCGCGGGGTGCAGCGTCGTGCTCGAGCTCGAAACCGCCCACGAGGAAGCCGCCGCGCCTTCGCTGATCGGGACTGCCGAATGAGCGCAAGCGGCCGGCCAGTGCGTCTCATGGTGGTGGACGACCACACCTTGTTCAGGCGCGGCCTGGTGGCGCTGCTGGCGTCCGACAGCAGCCTGGCGGTGGTCGGCGAGGCGTCCGACGCGGGCGAGGCCGTCCGCAAGGCCTCCGCGCTGCTGCCGGACGTCATTCTGCTGGACAACCACCTGCCCGGAGCGACCGGCATCCAGGCCCTGCCCGGTTTGAAGGAAGCCGCACCGGCGGCGCGCATCATCCTGCTGACCGTCAGCGAGGACGAACAGGACCTGCAGGCGGCGCTGCGGTCGGGAGCCCATGGCTACCTGCTCAAGACGATCGAGGGCGACCTGCTCGCCGCGTCGATCCATCGCGCCATGCGCGGCGAGCCCGTCATCAGCTCCGAGATGACGGGCAAGTTGGTCGCCGCCTTCCAGACGGCGGCTTCGCCCACCCCGCCGCCGCCGGGCCCGCCCGATCCGCTGTCCCAGTTGTCGGCGCGGGAGCAGCAGGTCCTGCAGCAGATCGCGCTGGGCGCCAGCAACAAGGAAATCGCCCGGGCGCTGTCGATCGCGGAAACGACCGTGAAAATCCATGTACAGCACATCCTGCGAAAGCTGGATCTGACTTCGCGGGTGCAAGCCGCGGTGTTCGCGGCGGGCGGGCAGCCCAAGTCGCAACAGGGCGCCGGCCCGGACGATTCCTAGGGCCTAGTGTGAACAGGCCCTAGGCCGAACCGGCGTCGATCCAGTCCCGCTCCGCAAGCGCCCCGGGCCGTTCTTTCCGGTACTTGCCGATACCGTGCGCATGGCCGCCGCTGCGGCCGGGGTCCGAACTTTCCCATTGGCCTTTCGCCCGCATAGTTCGAAAGGAGGATGGCACCGCCCCTGCCATCGTTCTTCTGCACGGCGTTTGACGCACCACGGAAGGATGTTCGCCGCACCGGCGAACGACGACATTGGAGCCCGTCAACAGGAACTACCGGAGCCCCATGTGACGCACAGGAAACATCAACCGCCGCCCCCGGACGCCGTGATCACCCGCCAGTCCTGGTCGGTGCTGGCCGTCAGCACGCTGGCATTCACCGTCTGCTTCATGGTCTGGATGATGTTCGGCGTGATCGGCATCCCGATCAAGAAGGCGTTGAACCTCAACGCCACCGAATTCGGCCTGCTCACGGCCATGCCCGTGCTCACCGGCTCGCTCATCCGCGTGCCGCTGGGCATCTGGACCGACCGCTACGGCGGCCGCGTCGTGATGGCCGTGCTCATGGCTGTCACGGTGCCCGCGATCTGGCTGATGTCCTATGCCACCCAGTTCTGGCATTTCCTGGTGATCGGCCTGTTCGTTGGCCTGGCCGGCGGCTCGTTCTCGGTGGGCACGCCCTATGTCGCGCGGTGGTTCCCCCGCAGCCGCCAGGGCCTGGCCATGGGCGTTTACGGCGCCGGCAACTCGGGCGCGGCCGTCAACAAGTTCGTCGCGCCGGCACTGGTGGTGGCATTCGGCTGGACCATGGTGCCGGAAGTCTATGCGGCCGTGATGCTCGGCACGGTGCTGCTGTTCCTGTTCTTCAGCCACAGCGATCCCGGTCACCTGGTCTCCAGCGAAGTGAAGTTCACCGACCAGCTCAAGTCGCTGAAGGATCCCAAGGTGCTGCGCTACTGCCAGTACTACAGCATCGTGTTCGGCGGCTACGTGGCCCTGTCGCTGTGGATGGTGCAGTACTACGTCGGCGAATTCGGGCTCGATATCCGGTGGGCCGCGCTGCTGGCCGCCTGCTTCTCGCTGCCCGGCGGCGTGCTGCGCGCGATCGGTGGCTGGCTGTCCGACAAGTTCGGCGCGCACAGCGTGACGTGGTGGGTGATGTGGGTCAGCTGGATCTGCCTGTTCATGCTGTCCTATCCGCAGTTCGACCTGACGGTGATGACCACCAACGGTCCCAAGAGCTTCAGCCTCGGCCTGAACGTCTACGTCTTCACCGCGCTGATGTTCATCCTGGGCATCGCCTGGGCCTTCGGCAAGGCCAGCGTCTTCAAGTACATCAGCGACGACTACCCGCACAACATCGGCACCATCTCCGGCATCGTCGGGCTGGCCGGTGGCCTGGGCGGCTTCGTGCTGCCGATCATGTTCGGCGCGCTGATGGACCTCACCGGCATCCGCTCCAGCGCATTCATGCTGATGTACGGCGTGGTCTGGGTTTCGCTGATCTGGATGTACTTCACCGAGGTGCGCGGCACCCAGGTCATGGGCGACACGGCGCCCGCGAGCCCCTCGTTCACGCTGGCACACCAGGAAGCAGGCACGTTCGTGCCGGGTGCCGTTCGTTCTTCATCGTCCGACGGGGTGCCCGCATCCCTGGACACCGCTCTTGGAAGGGCATGATCATGACTACCGTTACCACCGCACCGGTTTCCCGCGGCCGTGTGCTGCACATCTGGACGCCGGAGGACAAGGCTTTCTGGGAACGCGAGGGCGACGCGGTCGCCAAGATCAACCTCTGGATCAGCGTTCCGGCCCTGTTCCTGGCCTTCGCCGTCTGGCAGGTCTGGAGCGTGGTGGCCGTGGGACTGCCCGCCCTCGGCTTCAAGTACTCGACCAACCAGCTGTTCTGGCTGGCGGCCGCGCCGGCGCTTTCCGGCGCCACGCTGCGCATCTTCTATTCGTTCATCGTCCCGGTCGTGGGCGGGCGGCGCTGGACGGCGCTCTCCACCGCCAGCCTGTTGATTCCCGCGATCGGCATCGGCTACGCGGTGCAGGACAACACGACGACCTACCCGACCATGCTGATGCTGGCGCTGCTGTGCGGCCTGGGCGGCGGCAACTTCAGCTCGAGCATGGCGAACATCAGCTTCTTCTTTCCGAAGGAGCGCAAGGGCTCGGCCCTGGGCGTCAACGCCGGACTGGGCAACCTCGGCGTGTCCGTGGTGCAGTTCCTCAGCCCGCTGGTGATCACCGCCGGCGTCTTCGGCATCTTTGGCGGCGACGCCCAGACCATCGTCAAGAACGGCCAGACCGTGCAGGTCTGGACCCAGAACGCGGCCTTCATTTGGGTGCCGTGGATCCTGCTGGCTTCGCTGGCAGCCTGGTTCGGCATGAACGACATCGCCGACGTCAAGGCATCGTTCGCGACCCAGGCCACCATCTTCCGGCGCAAGCACAACTGGCTGATGTGCCTGCTTTACCTGGGCACCTTCGGCTCCTTCATCGGCTATGCCGCCGGCTTTCCGTTGCTGATCAAGAACCAGTTCCCCGGCGTGAACCCGCTGGCCTATGCCTGGCTGGGCCCGCTGGTCGGCGCGCTGATCCGCCCCTTCGGCGGCTGGCTGTCCGACAAGCTGGGCGGAGCGCGCGTGACCTTCTGGAACTTCATCGTGATGGCGCTTGCAGTGGTGGGCGTGCTCTACTTCCTGCCCAGCGGGCCCTCGGGCGGCAGCTTCACCGGCTTCTTCCTGATGTTCCTGGTGCTGTTCCTCACCACCGGCATCGGCAACGGCTCGACCTTCCGCATGATCCCTGTGATCTTCCTGAACCAGGCGCTGGCCCGCGCGAACCCGAGGGACAAGGAAGCCACCGCGCGCGCCATTAAGGAAGGCAATACCGAAGGCGCCGCCACCCTGGGATTCACCGCGGCAATGGCGGCGTACGGCGGCTTCTTCATCCCCAAGAGCTACGGCACCTCCATCACCGTGACCGGCGGCCCCGAGGCAGCGCTGTACGTCTTCATCGCCTTCTACACGCTGTGCATCGCCATCACCTGGTGGTTCTACAGCCGCAAGAACGCACCGATGCCCTGCTGAAGAAGGATTTGTCATGCCGGACTCGAGGAGCCTGCCCCGGGCTCCGACCCGGGGGCATCCACGTTGACGCATCGCATGGATCCCGGGTCGAGCCCGGGATGACCGCAATAAAGGAACCCATCCAATGAGCCATTTCCTCGACCGACTGACCTACTTTTCCCAGCCTCGCGAGTCGTTCTCCGGCGACCACGGGCAGACCACCGGCGAAGACCGCACCTGGGAGGACGCCTACCGCGACCGCTGGGCCCACGACAAGATCGTGCGCAGCACGCACGGCGTGAACTGCACCGGGTCGTGCTCCTGGAAGATCTACGTCAAGGGCGGCATCGTCACCTGGGAAACCCAGCAGACCGACTACCCGCGCACCCGTTGGGACATGCCCAACCACGAGCCGCGCGGCTGCGCCCGCGGCGCCAGCTACAGCTGGTACCTCTATAGCGCCAACCGGGTGAAGTACCCCATGGTGCGCGGCCGCCTGCTCAAGGCCTGGCGCGACGCGCGGCGCACGATGCCGCCGGTGCTGGCCTGGTCCACCATCGTCGCCGACGACGCCAAGCGCAAGAGCTGGCAGAGCGTGCGCGGCCTGGGCGGCTTCGCCCGCTCCAGCTGGGACGAGGTCAACGAGATCATCGCCGCGGCCAACATCCACACCATCCGCCGGCACGGCCCCGACCGCATCATCGGCTTCTCGCCGATCCCGGCGATGTCGATGGTGAGCTATGCCGCGGGCAGCCGTTACCTGAGCCTGATCGGCGGCGTGTGCATGAGCTTCTACGACTGGTATTGCGACCTGCCGCCGGCCAGCCCGCAGATCTGGGGCGAACAGACCGACGTGCCCGAGTCCGCCGACTGGTACAACTCCAGCTACATCATCGCCTGGGGCTCCAACGTGCCGCAGACGCGCACGCCGGACGCCCACTTCTTCACCGAGGTGCGCTACAAGGGCACCAAGACGGTGGCGATCACCCCCGACTACTCCGAAGTGGCCAAACTGTCCGACCTGTGGCTGCACCCCAAGCAGGGCACCGACGCGGCCGTCGCGATGGCGATGGGCCACGTGATCCTGAAGGAGTTCTATTTCGACAAGCGCTCCGCGTATTTCGACGACTACGCGCGGCGCTACACCGACCTGCCGATGCTGGTGATGCTGAAGGAACACCGGCTGCCTTCCGGCGAAACCGTGATGGTGCCCGACCGCTACGTCCGCGCTTCCGACTTCAACGGCAAGCTCGGCCAGTCGAACAACCCCGAGTGGAAGACGGTGGCCTTCGGCGACGACGGCAAGGTCGTGCTGCCGCAGGGCGCGATCGGCTTCCGCTGGGGTCCCGACGGCCGGCCCGACGCCGGCCAATGGAACCTGGAGGACCGGGAAGCGCGCCACGGGAGCCAGGTCAAGCTCAAGCTTTCCGCGCTGGAGGGGGGTGCGCCCAGCACCGAAACCGCCCGCGTCGGCTTTCCGTACTTCGGCGGCATCCAGAACGAGCACTTCCCCAGCAACGCGCAGAGCGACGTGCTGGTGCGCACCGTGCCGGTCCAGCGCATCGCGCTGGGCAAGGCCGGCGAGGAGCGTTCGGCGCTCGTTGCGACCGTGTTCGACCTGCAGGTCGCCAACTACGGCGTGGCGCGCGGCCTGCCCGGCGAACTCGCGGCGAAGAACTTCAATGAGGACACGCCCTACACCCCCGCCTGGCAGGAAAAAATCACCGGCGTGCCGCGCGACCAGATCATCACGGTGGCGCGCCAGTTCGCCGACAACGCCGACAAGACGCACGGCAGGTCCATGGTGATCATCGGCGCGGCGATGAACCACTGGTACCACAGCGACATGAACTACCGCGGCGTCATCAACATGTTGATGATGTGCGGCTGCATCGGGCAGTCGGGCGGCGGCTGGGCGCACTACGTTGGCCAGGAAAAACTGCGGCCGCAGACCGGCTGGACGGCTCTGGCGTTCGCGCTGGACTGGATCCGCCCGCCGCGCCAGATGAACTCGACGTCCTTCTTCTACGCGCACACCGACCAGTGGCGCTACGAGAAACTCGGCATGGACGAGATCCTGTCGCCGCTGGCCGACAAGAAGGCGTTCGCCGGCAGCATGATCGACTACAACGTGCGCGCCGAGCGCATGGGCTGGCTGCCGTCGGCGCCGCAGCTGCAGACCAACCCGCTGCAGGTGGTGAAGGACGCGCAGGCCGCCGGCATGGACGGCAAGGACTACGCGGTCAAGGCGCTGAAGGACGGCTCGCTGCGCATGAGCTGCGAGGACCCGGACCATCCGGCCAACTGGCCGCGCAACCTGTTCGTCTGGCGCTCCAACATCCTGGGGTCGTCGGGCAAGGGCCACGAATACTTCCTCAAGCACCTGCTTGGCACCAGCCACGGCGTGCAGGGCAAGGACCTGGGCGCCCATGAAGCCAAGCCCACCGAGGTGGTGTGGCATGACAAGGCCCCGGAAGGCAAGCTCGACCTGGTGGTCACGCTGGACTTCCGCATGAGCACCACCTGCCTGTATTCCGACATCGTGCTGCCCACGGCCACCTGGTACGAGAAGAACGACCTCAACACCAGCGACATGCATCCCTTCATCCACCCGCTGTCCACGGCGGTGGATCCGGCCTGGCAATCCAGGAGCGACTGGGAAATCTACAAGGGCTTCGCGAAGAAGTTCAGCGAGCTGTGCCCGGGCCACCTGGGCGTGGAGAAGGAAGTGGTGCTGACTCCGCTGATGCACGACTCCCCCGCGGAACTGGCGCAGCCTTTCGGCGTGGCCGACTGGAAGCGCGGCGAGTGCGAACTGATTCCCGGCAAGACGGCGCCCCAGATCGCTGTGGTCGAGCGCGATTATCCGAACGTGTACAAGCGCTTCACGGCCCTGGGCCCGCTGATGAACAAGGTCGGCAACGGCGGCAAGGGCATCGCGTGGAACACGCAGACCGAGGTGGAACAGCTCGGCCAGCTCAACGGCCTGGTGACCGACGCGGGCACGACGCAGGGCATGCCCAACATCGACACCGATATCGACGCGTGCGAAGTGGTGCTGCAGCTCGCGCCCGAGACCAACGGCCATGTCGCCGTCAAGGCCTGGGAAGCCCTGTCCAAGCAGACCGGCCGTGAACACGCCCACCTGGCGCTGCACCGCGAAGACGAGAAGATCCGATTCCGCGACGTGCAGGCGCAGCCGCGCAAGATCATCTCGTCGCCGACCTGGAGCGGGCTGGAAAGCGAGAAGGTCTCTTACAACGCCGGCTACACCAACGTGCACGAGCTGATCCCATGGCGCACCCTCACGGGCCGCCAGCAGTTCTACCTGGATCACCCGTGGATGAGCGCGTTCGGCGAGGCGTTCGCCAGCTACCGTCCGCCGGTGGACCTGAAGACGACAGCCGGCATCGCGGGCATCAAGCCCAACGGCAACCCCGAGATCCAGCTGAACTTCATCACGCCGCACCAGAAGTGGGGCATCCACTCCACGTACAGCGACAACCTGATCATGCTCACGCTCAACCGCGGCGGACCGGTGATCTGGCTGTCGGAGGACGACGCGAAGAAGGCGGGCATCGTCGACAACGACTGGGTCGAGCTGTTCAACGTCAACGGCGCCATTGCGGCGCGGGCGGTGGTCAGCCAGCGGGTCAATCCCGGCATGGTGCTGATGTACCACGCCCAGGAAAAAATCATCAACACGCCCGGCTCGCAGATCACCGGCATGCGGGGCGGTATCCACAACTCGGTGACGCGAATCGTGCTCAAACCCACCCACATGATCGGCGGCTACGCCCAGTTCAGCTACGGCTTCAACTACTACGGAACCATCGGCACCAACCGCGACGAGTTCGTCGTGGTCCGCAAGATGAGCCGGATCGACTGGCTGGACGACGAAGTCGCCGCCGAAGGAGCGCAAGCATGAAAGTCCGCGCACAGATCGGCATGGTCCTGAACCTGGACAAGTGCATCGGCTGCCACACCTGCTCGGTCACCTGCAAGAACGTCTGGACCAGCCGCCCCGGCATGGAATACGCCTGGTTCAACAACGTCGAAACCAAGCCCGGCATCGGTTACCCCAAGGAGTGGGAGAACCAGGGCAAGTGGAACGGCGGCTGGAAGCGCAACGCGGACGGCTCGATCGAGCCGCGCCAGGGCGGCAAGTGGCAGCTGCTCATGCGCATCTTCTCCAACCCGAACCTGCCGCAGATCGACGACTATTACGAGCCCTTCACCTACGACTACGCCCACCTGCAGTCGGCGCCGGAGATGAAGGCCGCGCCCACAGCGCGCCCGCGCAGCCTGATCACGGGCCAGCGCATGGAAAAGATCGAATGGGGCCCGAACTGGGAGGAAATCCTGGGCGGTGAATTCGCGAAGCGCGGCAAGGACGCCAACCTGGCGAACTTCGACAAGGTGCAGAAGGACATGGTGGGCCAGTTCGAGAACACCTTCCTGATGTACCTGCCGCGCCTGTGCGAGCACTGCCTCAACCCGGCCTGCGTGGCGTCCTGCCCCTCCGGCTCGATCTACAAGCGCGAGGAGGACGGCATCGTCCTGATCGACCAGGACAAGTGCCGCGGCTGGCGCATGTGCGTCTCGGGCTGCCCCTACAAGAAGATCTATTACAACTGGCAGTCGGGCAAGGCCGAGAAGTGCATCTTCTGCTATCCCCGCATCGAATCCGGCCAGCCCACGGTGTGCTCCGAAACCTGCGTCGGCCGGATCCGCTACCTGGGCGTGGTGCTGTACGACGCCGACCGCATCCAGGAAGCGGCCAGCGTGGAAAACGAAAAGGACCTGTACCAGTCCCAGCTCGATATCTTCCTGAACCCGAACGACCCGAAGGTGATCGAACAGGCCCGCCGGGACGGGATCCCGGAAGCCTGGCTGGAAGGCGCGCGCAACAGCCCGGTCTACAAGATGGCGATGGACTGGAAAGTGGCGCTGCCGCTGCATCCGGAATACCGCACGCTGCCGATGGTCTGGTATGTGCCGCCGCTGTCGCCCATCACGTCGGCCGCCAACGCCGGCCACCTGGGCGCCAACGGCGAGATCCCGGACGTGAACCAGATGCGCATCCCGGTGCAGTACCTGGCCAACCTGCTCACCGCCGGCGACACCGGCCCCGTGATCCGTTCGCTGGAACGCATGCTGGCCATGCGCGCCTACCAGCGCGGCAAGCACGTCGACCAGGTCGAGAACGCCGCCGTGCTGGCGCAGGTGGGCCTCACGGCGGCGCAGGTCGAGGAGATGTACCAGGTGATGGCGATCGCCAACTACGAGGATCGCTTCGTGATCCCCAGCACCCACCGCGAGTACGCCGAGAACACGTTCGACCTGAAGGGCGGCTGCGGCTTCTCCTTCGGCAACGGCTGCTCGGACGGCAGCACCGAAACGAGCCTGTTCGGCGGCAAGAAGCGCCGCACCATTCCCATCCAGTCCGCTGTCTGAGGAAGTCACCAATGAGAAAAAATCGACATACCTTGCGCGCTCTGGCGCTGCTGCTGGGTTATCCCGCGGCGCCATTGCGTGGCATGCTGCCGGCCCTGGCCGATGCCATCGACGCCGAGGCGGCGCTGCCCTCCGCGCGCCGCGCGGAGCTGCGCGCCTTCATCCGCGAGATGGAGCGCGCCGACGCGATCGAGCTGGAATCGCGCTACGTCGAGCTGTTCGACCGCGGGCGCGCCACGTCGCTGCACCTGTTCGAGCATGTGCACGGCGACTCGCGCGACCGCGGCCCGGCCATGATCGACCTGACCCAGACCTACGAAAAGGCCGGCCTGCTGCTGGGTCCGCACGAGCTGCCGGACCACCTGTGCGTGGTGCTGGAGTTCGCTTCCACCCAGCCGCCCGCCCTGGCGCGTGATTTCCTGGGCGAAATGGCGCACATCCTCAACGCCATCTTCAGTGCGCTGCGCAAACGCGAGAGCCGTTACGCCTCCGTCCTGGCCGCGGTGCTGGAACTCGCGGGCCACAAGGCGGAGGCCGTTCCCGTGGCCGACGACGAGCCGATCGACGACAGCTGGGCCGAACCGGCCGTCTTCGGCGGCTGCAGCACCCGCGGCCAAGCCGCTCCCGGCCAGCCGCAACCGATCCAGATCGTTCGCAAGGACGCCATTGCCCCAGGAGCAAGCGCATGAACTACCTGAACCAATTCCTGTTCGGCTACTACCCGTACATCTGCCTGATTGTCTTCCTGGCCGGCAGCCTGATCCGCTTCGACCGCGACCAGTACACGTGGAAGAGCGATTCCTCCCAGTTGCTGCGCGCGGGCCAGCTGCGCTGGGGCAGCAACCTGTTCCACATCGGCATCCTGTTCCTGCTGGCCGGACATGGCGCCGGCCTGTTGACGCCCCACTTCATGTACGAGCACTTCATCTCCGCCGGCAACAAGCAGCTGATGGCGATGATCTCGGGCGGGCTGTTCGGCGTTCTCGGCTTTATCGGCGTCACGATCCTGCTTCATCGGCGGCTGACGGACCCGCGGATCCGCATCAACTCGAAGACCAGCGACATCAT
>DATMBW010000330.1:0-7605 GCA_035559095.1 Ramlibacter sp. | reverse complement strand
CCGTCGAACTTCTGCGTGCCGGCCGGCGCGAAGCCCAGTTGCTGCGTGCCCCAGATGGCCGTGGCGGCCAGTTCCTCGTTGACGCCGGGCTGGAAGACGATGTTCTGCGCCTTGAGGTACTTCCCAGCCTTCCACAGCGCCTGGTCGTAGCCGCCCAGAGGAGAGCCGCGGTAGCCGCTGATGAAGCCGGCCGTGTTCTTGCCCGCCTGCGCGTCGCGCAGCCGCTGCAGCATCGGCAGCTTGACCAGCGCCTGCACCCCGCTCATGAAGGCGCGCCCGTAGTCGAGCGCGTACTTGTCGTCCAGCGTGACGGTTTCCAGGGCTTTGCGAATGTGTTCGGGCAGCGGGGCGTTCATGGACGTCTTGTCTCCAGGCTTCTAAGGAATTCCGGCCTCGTGAGCCGGTTTGACGAGGCGCGCGCCGGGTCGTCGGGACGCGCCTGGGGAAATGCGAAGTGTATGCCCGCCCCACGGATATGTCTTTGCTTTCTATGCCCGAATATGCTTAATATGGGAAAGATTCTTTCTCGATCACCGCAATTATGGAAATACTTGATAAATTCGACGCGGCCATCCTCAAGGAGCTGCAGGCCGACGGGCGCCTCACCAACGCCGAACTGGCGCAACGCGTGGGCCTGTCGGCCGCGCCCTGCTGGCGGCGCGTGCGCGCGCTGGAGCAGGCCGGCTACATCAAGGGCTATCACGCGGAGATCGACCGCCACAAGATCGGGCTGGGCGTGCTGGCCTTCGTCCGACTGGACGCCAACCGCAACACCGGCGAGCTCACCCGCGAGATGGAGGAAGCCATCCGCAAGATCCCGGAAATCGTCTCGTGCCATTACATCAGCGGCGCGGGCACGTTCGAGCTGCAGGTGGTATCGCGCGACCTCGATACTTTTTCGCAGTTCGCGCGCAAGGTGTTGATCAACCTGCCCAACGTCAAGGACCTGCACACCAGTTTTTCCCTGGGCGAAGTCAAGGCCAGCAGCAGCCTGCCGCTGTCGCACCTGGGCGCGCGGCCGGCTTGACTATTGCCGGACACAGTGCGCGACCAGCGGCGGCAGCGCATAGCGCAGGATCGCCTCGCGGCCGTTCACGCCCAGGCCGAATTCGGCGCGCATGCGGCCATTGCTGTAAACCGTCTGCTGCGGCGTCGTGCCGCCCGCGTCGCGCAGCAGCAGGTCGGCGCCGCGCGGCCCGGCATCCAGCATGGCCGAGTCGTCGACGAAGCGCACCGTGAATTCGATGTCGTGCTCGCAGCGGTAGCGGGCGGGCGCCTCACCCGGGCTGCCCGAAGTGGAAGGCGCCTCGGCGGCGCAGCCCGACAAGGCGGCTGCCGCCAGCATGCCAAACACCAGGAGTCTTAGTCTTGCCATCGCGCCTGCGCCCACGGCCACATTGGGGGCCAATTGTGCGGCCAAGCCGGCACGCCGTGCCCCGACTGGCCCGGCCGCGCTCACCGGGGCCAGAGCACCCACAAGCGCAACGGCTGCTTCAGCCGGCCCGCCAGTTCGCCGGCCTGCGGACCCCAGCCGGTGAAGTAATCCGCCCGCACGGCGCCCACGATGGCGCCGCCGGTGTCCTGCGCCAGCACCAGGCGCTGCAGGCTGGTGACGGACCCGGCGGATACCAGCCAGACCGGCGTGCCATACGGGATGCTGTCCCTGTCGACGGCGATCGAGCGTCCCGGCGTCAGCGCGACCCCCTGGGCGCCACGCGGTCCCAAGGCCGCGTCAAGTTCGCCGAGTGGCTCTTCCCGGAAGAACACCGTCCTCGGATTGCTCCACAGCATCTCGTTGACCCGTTGCGGGTTCCGGGCAGCCCAAGCCTTGATGCCGGGCCAGGACGCATCGCGGACCGCGCCTTGCTGCAGCAGCCAGCTGCCGACGCTGCGGTACGGGTGCTCGTTGCTGGCCGCATAAGCCAGCCGCACCGTTCGCGCGCGACCGTCGGGCTCGGCGATGCGGACCCGGCCGGAACCCTGGACTTGCAGCACCAGCGCATCCAGCGGATCGGCCACATAGGCGATCTCACGGCCGCGCAGGGCGGCGCGTGCCTCGGGCAGGGTGTCGATCTCCTGCCGCGTGAACCAGGGCCTGCGATCGGCGAGATTGCCCGGCGGCCGGTACAGCGGGGTCTGGTGCGTCGCCGTCCGCAATCGGCTGGCTTCGAGCATCGGCTCGTAATAGCCCGTCAGCAGGCCTTCGACCGGTCCCTGAAGGGATTCGACCCGGTAGGGCTGCAGCCGCCGCATCATCCAGGCGCGCTGCTCGTCGCCTGCCGCGATGGACAACCGCCGCACCTCGGGGCAGATCGCGGCAAATGCCGGGCCGGGGCGCTCGCAACTCTTGAGCCAGGCGTTCCAGGCCTCGTGCAGGGCGTCTTCGCCGAAGCCCGGCAGCTCCCTCCAGCGCACCGGCTGCCAACGGCTCTTGCCCTGGACCAGCGGTGGCGGCAGCGGACCGGTATCGCCCGGTTCCACCGGCGCCGCCGCCGGCCGCGCCGGGATTTCATCGGCGGGCGGAAGCGGCACGCTGGAGCACGCCCCCAGCATTCCTACAATCGCAGTCCACAGGAAACGATTCATGCTGCTGATTCTGCTCGAGGCGTTGCTGGCGCTGGTGTTGCTGCTGGTGATTGTCTGGTGGACGATGTTTTCCGGTCGCAAAAAGGGCGAACTGTTGCACGGCGACGAAGACAAGCGCGACTAGGGCCTGCCAACACTGTTCTTGGCAGTGCGTTCCCTCCGGGTTGCGGCCAAAAAGGCCAATTGCGTGCCCTAGAGGTGCCGCAGCACGTTCACCAGTTCGACCGCCGACTTCACTTCCATCTTGTCGAACACCCGCGCCCGGTGCACTTCCACCGTGCGCACGCTGATGTCGAGGTGGTCGGCGATCAGCTTGTTGGGCAGCCCCTCGACCACCAGCCGCATCACGTCGCGTTCGCGCTCGGTGAGTTCGGCCAGGCGCCCTTGCAGCAGCAGCTTCGCGCGCCGCGCCGCCAGGACCTGGCTCGAATGGCCGATCGCATGCTCTATGCGATCGACCAGCGCGTTGTCCGAAAACGGCTTCTCGCAAAAGTCGAAGGCGCCGCGCTTGACCATGTCCACTGCCGTGGGCACGTCGGCATGGCCGGTCAGGAAAATCACCGGCATCACCTCCACCAGGCCGCGCTGGGCCAGCTTGTCGAACAGCGCCAGCCCGCTCATGCCGGGCATGCGCACGTCCAGCACCAGGCAACAGGGCTGTCCCGGCAGGTAGCCGGCCTGCAGCATGGCCTCGAATTCCTCCGCGCCCGGATAGGCTTCGCTCAGCAGGTGCCGGGACCGCAACAGCCAGGCCAGCGCCTCGCGCACGCTGGCATCGTCGTCGACGATAAAGACGGTGGCGTTAGGGGCGGGCTGCATTGATGCCTGATCGGAGCGCGAACAGTTCCTACGCGGGACCGTCCACGGGCAAGGTGAACCGGAAAATCGTACCCTGCGGACGGTTGGGCTCGAACCCGAGGAATCCCCCATGCTGCTCCACCACCGTGCGGCACAGGCTCAGGCCCAGGCCCATGCCTTCGGCCTTGGTGGTGAAAAACGGCGTGAACAGCTGCTGCTTGACCTGCTCGGGAATGCCTGGTCCGACGTCGCTCACGGAAAACTCGAGCCAGCTCTTGCCCGGCGCCCCAGGGTCGCCGCCGGCGCGCCGCACTTCGATCAGCAACGACGGGTTGGCCACGTGGCCCTGGTCCATGGCCTGCATGGCGTTACGCGCCAGATTGAGCAGGACCTGTTCGACCATCGTGCGGTCGCAATTGACCGCCGGCAGGCCCGGCCTCAGCCGGGTATCCACGCGCACGCCGAACTTGCGCGCCTGCAAGCTGACCAGCGGCATGATCGCGTCCAGCAGCGCTTGGGGCCCGACCGGCTCGCGCTCCTTGTCGCGCCGGCGCACGAAATCGTGCACGCTCTTGATCACCTTGCCGGCCCGCTCGGCCTGTTCGGCGATCCGTCGCATGGCCACCTGGATGTCGCGGTTCGCGTCGGCATCGCCCTCGGGTGCGCCCTGGGCGAGCTGCGACTTGAGCAGGTTGATCGTGCCTGTGGCATAGCTGGAAATCGCGGCCAGCGGCTGGTTCAGCTCGTGGCTCAGCAGCGAAGCCATTTCGCCGACGGTGGCCAGGCGCGCCGTGGCTTGCAGCCGCTCCTGGCTGGCACGGGAGAGTTCTTCCACCCGCCGCTGTTCGCTGATGTCCAGGAAGGCGCTCATCCAGCCGGTCTGGACGCCGTGGTGGTTGATCAGCGGCGCTTCGATGATCAGCACCGGGAAGCGCGATCCGTTCTTGCGCATGAATACCGACTCGTAGCCTTCGCGCGGGGGCGCCTGCTCGCCGGCCAGCCGCACGGCCTGGCGCTTCTGGTATTCGCCGGCCAGCTCGGGCGGCCAATACGGGGGGGGCGCGGAGTTGCCCAATAGTTCCTCCGCCGTGAAACCCACCATCTGGCAGAACGCCGGGTTGACGTACGTGATGCGCCCCTGGAGGTCGCGCGCGCGCAGTCCCGTCACCAGCGAATCCTCCATGGCTTTGCGAAATGCCAGCGCGTCGGCCAGATCCAGTTCGGCGCGCAGGCGCCTGCGCATGTCCTTGCCCAGCAGCACCAGCACCGACACCAGCGCGATCGACATGGCCGTGACCAGCGCCGTGAGGACATTGGGGAACAAGTCCGGCGCGCCGCGCCAGCTGTCCATCCGCAGCACCATGGTGTTGCCGGGCAGGTCCAGCAACTGCTGGGAGGTGAAGATACGTTTGCCGCGGCGCGCCGCCCCGTGCAGCGCCAGCCGCGTCCCGTCGGCCTCGGTGAACGAAATCTCCTGGCTGCGCGTGAGCTGCGGGCCCACCATGCCCGACAGGATTTCGCTCAGGGAATACGTGGCCACGACGTATCCGGTGAGCTCGCCGGCCGTGACCTGGGGCAGGCACAGCTCCATCACCTCCATCCCCAACCCGTCGAGCTGCGGCACGAAGTGGCTGCTGGAATAGGAAGGGCCGCTGACACGCCGGCCGTTGGCGCAGGCCAGCACCACTTCGGCGCGGGCGTTGGCGCGGCCCAGGCGCTCGAACACCGGCCGCAGGAACGGCGTGTCCACGAAAGCCACGGTGTGCAGCGCGCTGTCGCGCCATTCGACGCGCACCAGCTCGCGGTGCTCGCGCAGCAGCGCCGAGGCCTGGTCGCTCCAGCCGGCGGGCCTTGGATGCCCGGCCTGCAAGGCTTGCAGGCTCTGCACGTTGCGGGTGAGCGCAGCGCGGATATCACCGACGGCGTCCGCCGTGTCGCGCTCGAGCTTGCTTTGTACCTGGCTGGCCTCGTAGCGTCCAGCCAGCCAGACCAGCGTGACCAGCAGGGCCGCGACCAGGGCGATCAGCAGTGCCCACAAGGCCCAGCGCCGATAAGCCGAGCTACGGCGCAAGCCGGACAAGGTCCCGACGGCTGCTGTCGCCTGCCCGGCGTTCATAACACGCGGTGTTCCAGCGCGGGCAGTTCCAGGCGCAGCCGGGCCTGGCGCTGGGCGTCCAGTTCGGCAACCACGACCCCGGGGCCTTCGGCCAGATCGCCCAGCACGCCGCCCCAGGGATCGACCACCATGCTGTGGCCCCAGGTGCGCCGGCCGTTCTCATGCACTCCGCCTTGCGCCGGTGCGACCACATAGGCGAGGTTCTCGATCGCCCGCGCGCGCAGCAGCAATTCCCAGTGCGCTTGCCCTGTCACGTAAGTGAAGGCACTGGGCACGAGCAGCACGTCCGCGCGCAAGGCGCGGTACAGCTCCGGAAAGCGCAGGTCGTAGCACACGCTCAGGCCAACGCGCCACGCCTGCCCGCCCGCGGCGCGCAGCTCGAATGCGACCGGTTCGCGGCCGGCCTGGATCACACGCGACTCGTCGTGGCGCTCGTGCCCATTGTCGAACTTGAACAGGTGGATCTTGTCGTAGCGCGCCACGCACGCCCCGGCCGGCGAGTACACCAGCAAGGTGTTGCGCACATGGGCGTCGTCGCCCGCGGCCAGGGGCAGGGTGCCGCCGGCGATCCACAGCCCCAGGTCGCGGGCGGCCTGTTCCAGAAACCCCTGCACGGCACCGTGTCCGAAGCTCTCGCGCACCGCCAGTTTCTCGGTGTCGCGCAGGCCCATCAGGCAGAAATTTTCCGGCAGCACGGCGAGCTGCGCGCCGGCGCCGGCCGCCTGCTCGAGCAGGGCGCGCGCGCTGTCGAGGTTGGCCTGCAGGTCCACCCCCGAAACCATCTGGATCGCGGCCACTTTCATCGTCTTCAATTTGTCCTGCCGGTGCCCGGATCGTTCGCGGCGTCGACCCGGCCTTCGGCGGCTGCCCTGCGGTCGATGCGCGTGATGCGCGGATCGGCCCAGGTGCCGTCGATATGGAATTCCTGCGTGGCCGCGCGCATCAGCGGCTGGCGCAGAAACATCTGCGCCAGGAAGGTCCCCAGGCCGATTGCCGGATTGATCACGGTGGCCACCAGCGAAGCCGTGCCGGCATTGATCTCGGGAACGACCACCACTTTGATGTCCTGCGTTTCCCGCGCGATGTCGGCCTTGCCTTCCATCAGCACGGCCGCGTTGACGCCCTTCATCTGAAGATTGTTGGTCGCCGCAATGCCCTGCTGGATGGTGACGTCGCCGCGCAGGAAATCGAAGGCGAAGCCCTCGCTGAAGACGTCGCGGAAATCCAGCGCCAGCCGCCGCGGCAGCGACTGCAGGCTGAGCACGCCCAGCAGCTTGGCCAGGCCGGGATCGGCCTTGAGAAACTGCCCCGCCTCGACGTTGACGTAGAAGTTGCCGTTCATCGACGCGTAGTCCAGCGACAGCGGCGAACCCAGCCAGGACACTTGCCCCTCCATGCGGCCCTTGCCGCGCCGGACCATGTCCTTCATGCCGAAACGGGCCAGCAACTGCCCCGAGTCGGCGATGTCCAGCTTGAAGTTCATGACGGAGCGCCGCCGTTCGCCGGCGGCGGCCGGCGCCGGCCGGGGACCGCCCGCGGCCACGGGCTGCGCGTTCAGGGCGGCCCAGTTGCCGGTGGCGCTGAAACTGGCTTCCGGCATGCTGAGGTTGAGCTTGTTCAGCCGCCACTCCCGCACGCCGCCCTCGCGCGACACCGTGCCGGCGCCGCGGTTGACGGCGTCGATTTCCAGGCGCCCGAGCTTCTTGCCGCGCAGGTCGAAGTCGTCCACCACGATGTCCAGCGCGGGCAGCCGGTCGGGTTGCTGGTGCAGCAGAACCTCCACTTCGCGCGCCGCCGAGGCGGCGATCGCCAGGCGCGCCAGACGCGCATGAAGTCGGCCGGCGCCGGCACCCGTGGGTTGCCGGTATTCGAGGTAGCCATTGAGTTCGGTGGCGTCGACGTTGGCGCGCCAGGTCAGGCCATCGCTCGAACCACCGACCACGACGTTGTGCAGGGTGCGCCCCTCCAGGGTGAGTTCCTTGGCACGCACGGCCATCACCGTGGGCAGGTAGCCCAGCGCCGGGCTGTCCTGCGATGCGCGCAGGGATGCGGCTCCGGCTGGGCCACCCGCAGCGCGGCCCAGCACCTCTTCCCAGGCATCCAGG